>DATFAH010000129.1:0-8767 GCA_035254805.1 Caryophanales bacterium
AATCTGACTCTTCTCCATTCATCTTATCGATTATCAATTTTCTCAGGATATAAATCATGGTTCATTAAACGATGTTGGGCCATTTCTTCAAACTTTGTCCCTTTACGTCCCCAGTTACAATATGGATCAATTGAGATACCACCTCTTGGGGTGAATTTTCCCCACACTTCAATATAACGAGGGTTCATCAGCTTAATTAAATCATTCATAATAATGTTCATGCAGTCTTCGTGGAAATCACCATGGTTACGGAAGCTAAACAAATAGAGTTTCAATGATTTGCTTTCCACCATTTTTTCATCTGGAATATAGCTTATATAAATCGTTGCAAAGTCTGGCTGGCCTGTTTTTGGACATAAACTTGTAAACTCTGGAAAGTTAAATTTTACAAAATAATCGCGATCAGGATGCTTGTTCTCAAATGCTTCCAGCACATTTGGTGTGTATTCAAACAAGTATTTGGTTCCTTGGTTTCCTAACAGTGTAACGCCTTCTAATTCTTCATTCGTTCTTCCTGACATATTAAAAAGCCTCCTTATATGACCCGTACATGACTTTAGAGGCCCCCATCCCATAGTTTTTTAAAGAGGGTGTTCGCTATTAACCTCTTTCGAACATCGAACGGGATTGTCTTATTTTATTAACATTGTTACTATAGATAAAATAAAAGTCCCTGTCAACTTACAATAACTTGATTAAAAGATGGATTTAAGGGAAAAAGCTAATAAGGGAGGGATTTAAATTGTGGAATGAATTTAAAAGCTTTGCCATGAAAGGGAATGTCATTGATCTAGCGGTTGGGGTAATTATCGGGGGCGCCTTTGGAAAAATCGTCTCATCATTAGTCACAGATATCCTTATGCCTATCATTGGTTTAGTAATGGGCGGAGTTGATTTCTCCGATCTAGCCTTTCATAAATTAAAATACGGATTGTTTATCCAGTCTATCGTTGACTTTTTTATTATCTCTTTTTCTATTTTTCTTTTTATAAAAGTGATCAATCGATTTAAACAAAAAGAAGAAACGAAAGAGATTGCGAATGTAGATCGAACAGAAGTGCTGCTAGTAGAAATCAGAGACCTATTAAAAGATTTTTTAAGAAAAAATGAAACATCTTGACCCATTCTTCGTATATATTAATAAGAATTATAAATGAGGTGAAGTAACAGTGTATTCACAAACAGCTAACAACCAGTTTATGCCATCGGTATTGAGGACTTTTGCTCTTTCACTTGCTATTGCTTTTCTTGGGACAATGGCAGGGGTATATGTACCGCCAGCCTTATTTTTACCTTTAGCAATTTTGGAATTAGTGATGCTTTTATCTGCAACCTTTTTAAGACGCAAAAAAGCAATCTCCTATGCTTTCCTTTACATGTTTACGTTTATTTCCGGAATTACCGTTTATCCAATCGTTGCCCATTATATGGCAGCAACTGGTGCGAATACTGTACTGCTCGCATTTGCCACTACGACAACGGTTTTCACTGGAATTGCCATTTACGCTTCTAAAACAAAACGGAATTTTACCTTCTTAGGCGGATTCTTAATGGCTGCCTTACTTGCCTTAGTGGCTATTTCCATCTTTAATATTTTCTGGCCATTAAGCTCAACCGGTATGCTTGCTTATTCCTTTATCGGAGTAATGGTCTTTAGCGGTTATGTTCTTTTTGATTTTAATCGGATCAAACGATATGGGGTAAGCGCTGAAGATGTGCCTCTTGTTGCCTTGGGCCTATATTTGAATTTTATAAACCTATTCATAAGTATTTTAAGGATTTTTGGAATTCTAAATATCTCTAATAAAGATTAAAAGGTCGGGAACCCCGGCCTTTTAGCTTTTTTGAACAAGACTTCTGGTCCATATGGACACATTGATTTTTTTGCAAATGGTAGCATAATCATCAACGGAATATTCCTTTGAAATCGTTGGAATCAGAACGACTAAAAGGGAATGAGCAATAAAACCCGGAAAAAAGCCAATTGACATCGCTACACCCGCTAGCATTCCAAATTGTTCTGTTGCAACGATACTTGTCAAACCTGATCGAATGAGTGCTTCCTTGATTAAGAATGGCTGGATCGCGGTTGTCAAAGCAGTAAAAAGACACCTTTATAAAAGATCGCCAATTGTAAAACTCCTTTTAGAAATTGTCCTCTTTTATAAAGGTATGAGACGAATTATCGGATTAGTAGAGAAAGTTTATTCCATAGTATTTGAATTAGTAATCAAATGCCTCCAAAATAATAAAAAGCCTACCAAATCGGCAAGCTTCATGTTAGCGGCTAAACTATTCAATTAATGAATGCTTAAAGGCATAAATGACAGCCTGAGTGCGGTCCTGTACTTGCAGCTTGCTTAAAATATTGCTGACATGGGTCTTAACGGTTTTCAAAGCTATAAACAATTCATCGGCAATTTCTTGATTGGTTTTTCCTTGTGCCATCAATAATAAAATTTCCAATTCACGACTCGTTAGTTCCTCGTGTGGTAGCACTTGCGTTTTTTGCCGCATTTTCATCATCATTTTTCCCGTCACTTCAGGTTCAAGCACCGTTTGTCCCTGGTAAGTTGCCCGTACCGCATTTGCGATTTCACTTGCTTTAGAAGTCTTTAGCATATAACTAGTTGCACCTGCTTCAAGTGCCGGATACACCTTTTCGTCATCTAAGAAACTGGTTACGATAATGATTTTTGCTTCAGGCCACTTTTCAATAATATTCCTTGTGGCCTCAATTCCGTCCATCTCCTTCATGACCAAATCCATTAAGATGATATCCGGACGGAGCTCAAGGGCTAGTTCGACCCCTTCTTTTCCATCACTTGCTTCCCCTACCACATCAATGTCCGGCTGGGCAGATAAATAGGATGATACTCCAATTCTAACCATTTCATGGTCATCCACAAATACAACTCTAATCATTTGCAATGTCCTCCTTCACAACCGATGGAACCTTAACTTCCAGTCTGGTTCCTTTGTTTTTTACACTGACAATCTTTAAGGTTCCCCCTACCTCAAGGGCCCTCTCATGCATGTTTTGCATACCATAAGAACCAGCTTTTGTCTCATTCGCCTCGAAACCTTTTCCATCGTCAACGACCCTCATAATAATCAAGTCATCCCGTTTGATTAAAAGCACTTCAAGTTTAGTTGCTTTTGAATGCCTCAAGGTATTGGATACAGACTCTTGGAGGATGCGAAAAAGATGATCCTCAACGCCTTTATCAAGTGGAAATTTTTCTACTTTCCATTGAATATTCATCGTTACCTTTTGCGACAATTCAATTAACAATTCTTCGATTCCTTCTTGAATTGATTTATTTTTTAACGCAACCGGCCGTAAATGAAGCAGGAGCGCCCGCATCTCTAACTGTGACTGATGAATCATCTCTTCAACCATTTTCAATTGCTTTCTTTCGGTCGTTTCTAACTGTTCTCTTGATTCATTAATTGCAGACATCATCATAGAAGCAGCAAATAATTGCTGACTGACGGAATCATGCAACTCACGGGCAAGCCGGTTCCGTTCCTGTGAGATAATTTCCTGAATCCTTGATTCCTGATCCTCCACTTTTTCAGTGGCAAGGCGTTGGGATAGAATGGCTTGCTCTGACATTTGCTTTCCAATTTTCACAATTCGATCTGCTATGGATTGAACCTCAACCAAGATTGGTGTTTCCTTGATTTCAGTGTGCTTGCCTTCTTCTAGCAAGTGTAAGGATTGATCAACGAGATTCAGTTGATTCCGCCAAAAATAGCCTGATACCACTCCAAAAATGACACCAATGACAATACTTGAAGCTGGTATAAACAAAGAAACAGGCGTTCCCATAAAATGCTTCTCCCACAAATCAGACCACTCGGTTAGCGGAAAAACAATGAAGAGAACAGCTGTCGTTAAACTAGCCAAGACAAAGGCAAAGGTCCCACCCCATATGATTTGACGCTGTACTGTACTCATATGCGGCTCACCTCTAAATTTCCCATCAATAAAGAAGTGAAGATTTTTACCTTCTGTTCCGCTTGATCATATCCAGGCGTCTTCAAATTAAATGCCTGATTAAACATTTTTGACTGATGAAAATCAAACATGGTTGTAGTACCAGCCATAACAGAATGATGGATGCAAACCTCGATATCATAGGGAACGTGGATATGAATATTCCCGACAATATTCCGAATAAAAATAACCGTTTCTCCTTTTGGCAATACAGTATAGCTTAAATCAATAGCTGTATCTCCAATCCCAGCTTGGATGTTAATATCATCCCATTCATATGTGTGGCTTTGAGTTTTTTGTTGGCCAAATATGGTATTATCCAACAGCGATTTGCTAACAATTACCGTCTCTTCCTGCTCTATTTTTTCAGGTTCAGTCAAAACAGGCTCAATTTTTTTTGGATTTTTTTTCGATTGAGTATATTGAATAAATAAATGCAGCAAGATTGCCAGCAAGAAAAATTTAAAAGTAATCATATTAAAGATACTTGCACAAAAGAATACAATCCCGGCCCAAAAAAGAATGTTGCCCTTTCTCTTATTGCCCACCTTTTTACGGCCAAGATAAATCATTCCTGCAGAAATGAATAGAGAGAAAACAACCCCCCGATTGAAAAATAACACTTCAAGTAAAAGAATGATGCCTCCGATCATGATGACCCAGCCCATATAATCATTTTTTCTGTTTTTCAGCATCGGGCTCTCCTCCTTTTTTCTGCATATATAAAGACTTGAAGGCGTAGAATTCTACGCCTTTTAAGAATACCATGTTTTTAGGACAAAATCAGATTGAAATTAGAGAATTGTTTTATCTTCGTTAAACTTCATTTCTTTTTCTAATTGGGCAATACGTCCGTCAATCGTGCTACGATAATAGGCACTATTTACTTGATTCTCAAGGTGATCTAAATAGTTTTCGATTTCCTGGAATCGGGAATAAGATTTATTTGAATAAGCATTTGTTTCAAGCACTTGATCCATACGGTGGTTGGCGCGGGTTACATTCTCCCGCCCCATTAGTTCCATACGGCGGATATGCATGTCTTTTAGCTTATGCTTCATTTCACCATATTTTCTTTCAAGCTCTTCTAACTGACCTTTTGCTTGTTCAAGCGACTGACTTAAACGCTGTGCCCGCTCGGCATATTGCTGATGTTCAGCTAAGGCAAATTCAAAAAGAGTTGTTTCACCTGCTTTAGTAGCAATATCTGCTTGATGCTTTCTTTTATTAGCTAATTCTACCGCATGATGGTACTCCCTTGTAAATTCATCCTTTAATGTATATTGACGTTCCAATAGCTTTCTAACCTTTTCTGTTTCCATTTCACATTGGCGAAGATACTGGTTAAGCAAGGCAATTGGATTTTGCTTTTCCTTATGATCCAGTGCTTCATGTAAATCAGCCGTAATTGAGTTTTTAATTCTTGTAAATAAATTTGTCATCATGATCTCTCCCTTAGATTAATAATTTTTTATATCATTCCATTGTTTTTCAAAGTTAACGAATGGATCTTCTTCTTTTACTGTTTCAGATTTGTTTCCATTCCATTTTTTATACACAAGATAAAGAACATAGGCAGCTAAGACACCGATAACAGCTGGAATATTATGAAGAGATGCCATTAAGACGATTAGGCCAAGGATACCAAATCCAATTTTGCCTTTTTTCGTTTTTGTCTTCAAAAACTGTTTAAAAATGAAGTATAGGATAAAAAGGCTGAGTGCTAATCCCAACATTGGGCCAATCGTTGAAAGTAAAACGATTGCGGCAATTCCTCCTGCAATAAATAAACCAAATTTTCCCATTTTGCTTTCCTCCTTTCTTGATCTTGATACCATCTTACCTTTATTACGATTTTCCCATAACGAGCTTAAGCTTGATTTTCATCTCGGTCTAAAGACGTAGAAAGGGCCAGCCTATTGATTGGCTGACCCTTTTTTTTTATTTAGATATAAACATTTGCACCCAATAATAACGCTCGGAACCGCCACTGGCGTAACCCACGCCGATTTGGGTATAGGTGTTGCTTAAAATATTGGCCCGGTGGCCTGGACTATTCATCCAAGCATTAACCACTTCTTGTGGTGTCGTTTGTCCTGCAGCAATATTTTCACCAGCTGCCCGATAGGCAATCCCAAAGTTTTTCATCATGGTAAATGGTGAACCATATGTTGGGCTAGTATGGCTGAAGTAATTCTTATCCCGCATATCCATCGCTTTATAACGAGCTACTCGGGAAAGCTCCCAGTTTGCAGTCAGCGGCTTTAAGCCATTTTTCGCACGCTCTTGATTCGTAAGAGTGATGACCTGATTTTCCACGTTTTTGATTGCATCGTAATTTGGTATTGTGACCTTCTGTCCAGGATAGATTAATGCTGGATTTTTAAATTGCGGGTTTGCCGAAATAATTTCAGAGAGCCCCACTTGATACCGTACTGCGATTTTCCAAAGTGAGTCACCAGGCTGAACAGTATAGATTTGCTTTGCAAACGAAATATTTGGAATGCAGAAAAGTGATAGCAAAAACATGAAACAAATGAGTAAAGTTTTTTTCATTTTGTCGCCTCCTCCGCATTTATATTTTTTCTTTATCCACCAAAATATACAGGGTAAAAATAATTAATTTGCTAAAACTATAAAGTAGATCAGGAGGGCAGAAAATGGAGCACATGTCTTGGATGACGTATATCATGTTAATTTTAGCTAGCTATCGGCTTACTCATTTAATTGTTTTTGATAAAATAACGGAATTTATTCGGAAACCATTTGTGAAAAAAGTAAAGGTGGAAACAAAAGACGGTCCAAAATCAAAGGAAGTTCCAAAATCTTTATTTGGCTATTTACTTAAATGTTATTGGTGTGCCGGTGTATGGAGTGCCATTTTCCTCGGATTAGCCTATTTACTTTTTCCTAAAATCACCTTTGTCTTTATCCTAATTTTTTCCGTTGCCGGTGGCCAGTGCATCCTTGAGTCATTTGTGGGGGTGAATATCAAAAAAGTGGATTATTACGCGGAGCAAGGGAAGAAGGAATAATAGATTTTGATATAAGTCGTTATGTACCGCAAAAAAGGTGTTCTTGTGATGTTTTTTAAAAAAATTTTTGTTTTGGAGGAGGAAATATGAGTTCTTCAGAAAAAATCCCTCAATTCCCAAAAACTTATTGGCGGGAATTAGATTTGCCCACCTTTGAGAAGTTAAAAGAGGATAAATTCGTAGATGTAGCGATTATAGGAGCTGGAATTACTGGAATTACAGCTGCCTATTTACTAGCAAAAGAAGGCGTAAAAGTAGCAATTTTAGAAGCAGGAGGTGTCTTGAATGGCACCACTGGACACACTACGGCTAAAGTTACTGCACAGCACGGACTGCTATATGATGAACTCATTCAGCATTTTGGTGAAGACAAGGCTAAGCTTTATTATGAATCCCACACCCATGCGATTCAATTTATAAAGCAGTTAGGAATTGAATGTGATTTAAGTGATGAGGATGCCTATATTTATGCAAACACAGATGAATACGCAGAGAAAATAAAGACTGAATGGGAGGCATACCAGAAACTTGGAATTGAAGGTCAGATGGCAGATTCTATTCCATTTGATATTCCCATAAAAAAAGCCCTGGTTATGCGAAACCAAGCACAATTCCATCCACTAAAATATTTAAAAAAGCTACTAGATGTAGCGGTTCAATCTGGATGTCTAGTATATGAAAACACAACAGCAACCGATATTGAGGATCATGACGAGGACAATCCAGTTGTCGTAACAAAGGAAGGTCCGAAAGTATCATGTAAACGGGTGATCATTGCCTCCCACTTTCCTTTTTATGATGGCCTTGGATTTTACGCCACAAGAATGTATGCAGATAGATCGTATGCAATTGGAATTAAATCAGAGAAAAACTATCCTGGCGGCATGTATATAAGTGCCGATGACCCATCCCGTTCTATCCGATCCACTCCATTAGATGATGGAAAACTAATTATTATTGGCGGAGAAAACCATAAAACAGGGCAAGGGCCTGATACGCTAGTTCATTATGATGAGCTTGAGAAATTTGCTGAGGACATTTTTGGTATAAAGGAATATACCTATCGCTGGTCTGCCCAAGATTTAGTTACCCTTGATAAAGTCCCTTATATCGGCCCTATAACCGATAAGAAACAGCATATATTGGTTGCGACAGGCTATAAAAAGTGGGGAATGACAACAGGAACAGCTGCAGGGCACCTATTGGCAGACTATATTTTAGATCGCGAAAATCCGTATAAAGAGCTTTACTCACCATCACGATTTGATGCAGATCCAGATTTAAAGAGTTTCATTTCGACAAATGTAGACGTTGCTAAACATCTTTTAAAAGGCAAACTGGAATTTGTTCCAAAGGATCCAGGGGATCTTGAAATTGGTGAAGGCTCGGTTGTGATGCATCATGGAAAAAGGGCTGGAGCTTATAAGGATGAAAACGGCAAGCTCTATATTGTGGATACAACTTGCACACATTTAGGCTGTGAGACAGAATGGAACCACGGGGAAAAAACATGGGATTGCCCATGCCACGGCTCTCGCTTCTCTTATGCTGGCGATGTAGTGGAAAGTCCTGCACTTAAACCATTAAATAACATTACTGAAGAATAAAAAGTGAACGCTGACTATCCAATTGAGTAGTCAGCGTTTTTTTTAGGTTGCGCCCTGTAATTTTAAGCTGATTTCTTTTATTTACCCGCCAAGTTCACAATTAATAGCCCCTTAATTAGATG
>DATFAH010000130.1:0-3499 GCA_035254805.1 Caryophanales bacterium
AATCACAACGAAAAATCTTTGTAGATGAAGATGTAATAAACAATTTTAAGGATCATAAAAAAGTCCAAGATCAAGTTATCAATCGGTTAGGGGATGACTACTATAAAGACTTTATCTTTAGACGATAGATTTAACCCATCGTCATCAACAAGATCGCTCAAAAAAGAATGAGGATGGCTGGCTACCATTGTAGCGTTAAAATCAGAGTTAACAAAGATCTCTCAAAGAATGTTCCTCGCCATAAAACGAAAATACCACATCCCCAAAGACTGAGGTATTTTCAAAATTTTATACTTTACCTTATTTTCCCAAAGGTGGAATTTGAGATTTAAATCTAGATTCCTTTTTAATTAATTATTCTCTTGATAGAAGCCCATAATGTTTCTTTGCATAATTTTCCCATAATTTATAAAATTCTTTAATTTGTTCTTCTCTTAGATGACAAAAAACTTTGCTGAACTCTTCTAATAGGTTCTCACTCAGGGACACGAATCCACCTTTGACTTGTTCTTCTTCCATTAGTAAAAATAAAAGATGGCCTTTCCCTACAAAGTTGTTGGTAAAAAGATTATTAGATGGTTCAATTACCATTAATCGAAAGATAGAGGAAGATCCATAAAGTTCATAATAAGCTGAACTTGAATTACCGGAAAAACAATTGATACCTGTTGAATCCTCAGCCATTTGAAGTTTTGGCCCCTCCATATATTTCTTTCTTAATATTTTTTGAATCTCTAGCTCTTTATTCAACATAGGAACCCTCACTTTCCTTTACCTGCGATAAAAATTCATCCACTCTTTCTTTTAAACTATTATATCCAAAAGGTTTTTCATCACTATCTGGATCATTAGGCTCAATTTGGATATATAGCATACTATCACCATAAATGTGGTCAGATTTAACAGGTTTCATTCCATTTTGTTTAGGATAAAGGACAATCACCTGTTTAATAGGCTTTTTTACAGGTATCTCCCCATTTGCTGCAGCCATAGCATCAAAGTATTCTAAATCCCAGAAATCTTTTAGCTGCCATTTAATATCAGGATCAATTTGTTCATTAATAATATATTTATGCCGCCTGCATTTGGATTCAATGATTAAGCCTGCTTCCTCAGAATATAGAGAACCACTATTTCGAAAAATAGTTATACGAATATCAGGCCTTCGTCCTGAATAGTTAAAGTAACGGCTATAACTTCGATCAAGTATAGTGCTTTCCAATTCTGTGTCATAAGCTACTTCTATATAATGGTTGCTATTTTCTTTTTGGAATCGTAAAATGGTGTCCGGTGGAAGAGTACCGATATGTTGATTAGGATTATCTTTATTGGCTAACCAACCATCCACCCATTTATAACCATTATCTCTTAAAATATCAATAGTTATACCTACATTGTAATATTCAAAAAGTTGCCAAGTTCGACGAAATTGAATTCCTGACAAATTGGATTCTACTTTTCGACTTTCTAATTTAAATAATTCCTTGTATAATGCATATAATTTTCGATAACGATAGTCTTTTAATAACCGTTGTGTGATTTTCTTTGGTCTATGAGCTGGTAAAGATTGAATCCAATGGGAATTTTCATGTTCAGTAAAAAAATAAGTAACTTGACGGAGGAAGTGTTTATGTTTTAGATAAATACCTTTTTCATTTTTAAGGCCTTTTATTCTCCCTAGTATTCTTCTTTCCGTATTCCTTAAACTGTCAAGTGTTTTTTCATATCCAAAGGAGAGACTCCCTTGTAATTGCTTTCTAGTTTGTTCTAATTTATTTTCTTGATAGTCTATTTTTTTTGAGATTTGTTGTGACTCTTTTTGAAAACTAAGCTCTAACTTACGCAGCGATTGGAGAAAATATTTAATGATATATCTAACCCATTGATTTTCAATATTAAATGAAGTTGATTGAGCGTGTTTTTCGTAATAAAGCCTTGGATTAATTGATAAAGAATTTTTCTGTCCACCTTTTTGTGCCTGCCATCGAATGCTTTTTTGGTTTGTTCTTCTTGAAATGTGAGTAATTTTATATATCCCTCTTAAATCTAAAATAGGATCATTCATAATCATTTCAAGATTCTGTTGAATGTTTTGTTTATGCTTGTCTAGAAATTGAAATAGTTGAAGCAAAGTTGGATTTATTTCTGAAATAGGAGTTGCCATACCTAATCTTTGCTTAATTAAGTCGTAAGATAATCCATTTAATAGTTTTTCTAAGTACAATCTTAGATTTATCAGCGATTCATCCGAAAAATCCTTTGATTTTACATAGTAATAAGAACAATATCGTTTATCCTTCGTGATTACTTCAAATTGATAATGCCCAGGAACCAACATATGTTCCGTATTATTCCCATTCATTATCATCATAGGGCTATCAGAAGGTTTTATTTCTATTACTTCTTCATTGTCAAATGTCTCGATTCTTAGGATAGCATCTTCATCGTGCGGACAATGGAATGTAATGTCTACACGATCATATTCATTGACTTTAATTTCAGAAAACACAACTATGGATGTATCCATTTTTGCTTCGCATATTAATGGTTCGGTGTAAGGCCTATGAATAGTAAATATGACTTTAGGTTGCATATCCATTTACGCTTAACTCCCTTGCCTTACGTTTAAGTTCCCACTTTATTTTTTCAAAGTTACTTATTTTTTTGCAGATTCACTATTAAATAAATTATATAAATCACCATTTGGCTCCGATTGCCCAATTTCTAATGTACCGATTAGATTTTCATATAATTCAATCGGACCACGGATTTTTGTAATAACCCGTTGCTTAATAAACAAATCAATAGCTTTATCTCTATCAATAAAGAATCCTTCTTCGGATTTTTCAGGTAAGTTATTTAGATAAGCTCCCATTCGAATAATATTTCTAATCGAAAACCCTTTTAATGGATCAACTGCTGAAATTGCATTGTCAAGAGAGTCGAAAAACTCTAATTCTAAATCTTCAAAGGCATTCCAATTTTCCTTATTACTTCTCCATGACAAATAAACTTCTCCATAGGCATCTTCTAAACCTGAACTATTTGCGCTGCTTTTATCCACTTTTTCGAGCTCTTTTTTAATATCGAAGAAAGAACGCTTTTCTAACACCACCACATTTGAACGATCAAGCAAACGATCGGATAAATCCCTTGTGGTTTCATCTGTATTCATAGTCCCAACAATAACCAAGTTGTTTTTCAATTGTATACTATGCTTATATTTTTGATTATTATGACAAACAGAATCTTTACTATATAAGTGAAGAAATCTTTCTTTTTCTTCCAATTCTAATAATGAAATGAACGGTGCAAAATAATGTTCAATTTGACTTAGATTCATCTCATCCATAATTAACATATGTACTTGCGTATCATATTCTTGAGCATTTAATAAAAATTCAACTAACCCTGTTTCTGCAGGAATATATAACCCTGATGCTGGATTTAGATATCCTAATATATCACCTGGTTCAGTATAAGATGGAGAGATCGGCAT
>DATFAH010000131.1:0-2938 GCA_035254805.1 Caryophanales bacterium
TATGGAATCTTTACAAATTTATAATATGAAAAACACCGCATTCAGCGGTGTCATTCAGTATGCATGGTTAATTTTTGAATCTTAAATATGGATAGGCATCCCTAAAGCAAGCATAGCGGCATCCATCACCGTCTCACCTAATGATGGATGACTATGAATCGTTAAAGCAATATCTTCTGCCGAAACAATTTGTTCAATAGCTAGTGTTAACTCAGCAATGATATCACTGGCACCAATTCCGGCTATTTGTGCTCCGATAAGGATATTGTCTTCTTTCGTCGTCACCAGCCGGACAAAGCCTTCTGTTGCATTTAGAGTTAATGCACGGCCATTTCCGCCTAATGGGAATTTAGAAGCTTTTGCTTCAATTCCTTTTGCTTTGGCTTCATCAAGTGTAAGTCCTACAGAGGCTAGTTCAGGATCTGTGAAACACACCGCAGGAATCACACCGAAGTCCACAGCTACATTTTTTCCTGCAATCGCTTCAGCCGCTACCTTTCCTTCATAGCTTGCTTTATGAGCTAATGCTAAACCGGGAACAATATCACCAATCGCGAAAATATTTTTCTTATTGGTTCGTCCTTGTTCATCAACAGCGATTAAACCCCGTTCGGAAACAATGATGCCAGCTCGATCTAGTCCAAGTTCATCTGTATTTGGTCGGCGTCCAACCGTAACCATTACATAATTTGCCTTAATCGATTTTTCTTCTCCGTTTACTTCATAACTCACGTGAATGCCATTTTCAGTTTCGATTGCTTCCTTTGCCATGGCATTTGTTTCAATCGAAACGTTTTTCTTCTTGAAGTTATCTACTACGAATTTCACCATATCTTTTTCAAAGTTTGGAAGAATGGATGGACTACCCTCTAAAATAACAACTTCAGAGCCTAAATTAGCATATGCCCCAGCCAATTCACTGCCAATATAGCCTCCACCAATAACAACAAGCTTTTTAGGTATTTCTATAAGATTGAGGGCACCCGAGGAATCAATCACACGTTTCCCAAATTTGAACCCTTTGATTTCGATTGGACGGCTTCCAGTTGCAATCACAGCATGATTAAATGAGTAGGTTTGTGCACTATCTTCTTGAATAACACGCAAATTGTGATCATCAACAAAAAAAGCTTCTCCTCTTAAAATTTCCACTTTGTTTTTCTTTAGAAGCATTTCTACGCCTTTTGTTAAAGTGCCAACAACCTTTTTATTTTTCCATTCTTGTGTTAATGAAAAATCTAAAGTAACTTCTTTTGCCTTAATGCCAAATATTTCCGAGTCCAAAGCATTTTGAAAGCGGTGTCCGGCACTAATTAAAGCCTTGGAAGGAATACATCCAACATTTAAACATACCCCGCCAATATGCTCTTTTTCAATAATGGCAACCTTTTGACCCAATTGCGCTGCTCGAATGGCGGTTACATAGCCGCCAGGTCCCGCTCCAATAACAACAGTATCAAGTTCAATTGCAAAATCTCCTACTACCATTTTTCAATCATCCTTCCACTAACAATAATTCTGGATCTGCAATCAATTCTTTAAAGTAATTGATTGCTTCTTGTGCTGTGGCACCGTCAATCACACGATGGTCAAATGAGAAGGAGATCTTCATCATTGGCGCTACTACAACTTCCATATCTTTATTGACAATTGCCTCATATTCAAACTTACCAATTCCTAGAATGGAGACTTCAGGATAGTTAATAATTGGTGTTGACCATACTCCAGCTGTCGCAATGGATCCAACATTTGTTATCGTGGATGAACCATTTCTCATATCTTGTGGAAGCAATTTTCCTGCTTTAGCCTTATCTGTACATTCTGTAATTTCTTCTGCAATTTGAAGGATACTCTTCATATTTGCATCTTTAATATTTGGAACAAATAGACCATGATCAGTGGCAGTTGCAATACCAATATTGAAATACTTTTTGTAAATGATTTCGTCTGTTTTTTCATCAATGGAAGTATTTAAGTCTGGGAATTTTCGTAACACGGCAACTAATGCCTTTACGATATACGGCATATATGTAAGCTTAATTCCACTTTCTGCCGCCCTTATTTTGAATTTACTGCGATGTTCAATTAATTTTGAAACGTCTACTCGATCAAAAACAGTAACATGCGGTGCTGTAGATCTACTCTTAACCATTGCTTTTGCAATAGCCTTACGGGTCATGGACATTTTTTTTCTAACTTCCATTCCTTGAATAGTAGAAACCGGAGCTTCTGCTAATGGTTTTGAAGGGGTTTCTATTATTGGTTTTCTTTCTTGGATTACCTCTTCAACAGCTACTGGTTTTTTTGTTGTCGCTTTTGAACCATTTAAGATAAATAAATCAATATCTTGCTTTGTCACGCGATTGTTTTTCCCAGTTGGCGGTACTATTAGGAGGTCTACTCCTTTTTCGCGTGCATACCGACGAACAGAAGGAATCGCGATCAATCGTTGATCTGGATCTGTGTTACTTGGTTTGTTTGTTACTGGAACAGCAGGATTTTCCGCCTTATCAACTGCCGTTGGATTTTCCTTACCGGGTTCATTACTTGTGGCAGCTTCATTAGAACCTGTCTCAATTTCAATAATAACTTCGCCAACTCTTGCGACTGAACCTTCACTAACTAAAATATTCGTTACTTTTCCCGTGACAGGACAGGGTAATTCGATGACCATCTTATCATTTTGAACTTCTAAAAAAGAAGCATCTTCTTTAATTGTCTCTCCTACTTTAACGAACCATTTTGTTATTTGGCTTTCCGCAATTCCTTCGCCAATATCGGGTAATTTAAACTGAAAATTCACGGATGGTTAGCTCCCTTCTTTTTCTATGGTACTTTTCTACAAGGTTATTACTCTATAATTACGATTTCGCCGGTATCTTTATTGGTTTCGCCGGTAAATGGAGAGTTTTTGCTGGTAAATTATTTCTAACTCCCT
>DATFAH010000132.1:0-5813 GCA_035254805.1 Caryophanales bacterium
TAAACAAAGTCTTTGATGGTGAGGGTATTAAAACATACGCTTTAAAAAATATAAACTTACAATTTCCCGATGGTGAATTTGTTTCAATTGTTGGGCCATCTGGTTCGGGTAAATCCACTTTGTTAAGTATTTTAGGTACATTAGATTTACCTTCAAAAGGGGAACTTCGTTATGGAGGAAATAAAATAAGTTCTCTAAATAACAAATCTTTGGCAGACTTTCGTTTTGAGAATATAGGTTTTATTTTTCAACAATTTCACTTAATTCCAACGCTGACTGCGGTAGAGAATGTAATGTCACCACTCTTTGGGCGAAAGGTATCTTATGATAAAAAGGAAAAAGCAATAGAAATGCTAGTGAGTGTGGGGCTAGGAGATAAAGTTAACTCACTACCTTCACAATTATCTGGCGGTCAACAACAAAGGGTAGCTATTGCTCGTGCGCTGGTACACGAACCGAAGTGGTTGCTGGCGGATGAGCCAACAGGAAACTTAGATACCGACACGGGTGAAAATATTTTTAGAATCCTTGATGAATTAAATAAAGAAAAAGGCTGCGGGGTTATCTTTGTTACTCATGATCCTGAATTGGCCAAGCGAGCAAATGTCCAAATTGTCATGAGGGATGGAGAAATTATAAGTCAAAATAGGGTGTCAAATTATGTTTAGGTTTATATGGAACTCTTGGTGGAGAAATAAAGAGCGATTAATATTATTAATTCTTGGAGTTCTTATAATTAGTACAGGTTTAAGCTATTTGGTTGGAATAACCCAAGCCACAAATGGAACAATTACTAACGAACTACAGAAAAGATGGAAATCTTCTTATCATATAGTTGTACGCCCTCCAGGTAGTAGAAGTGTAACAGAAGATAAAAAGTTATTAGAGCCAAATTACCTTAGTGGTCTAGAAGGTGGAATTACCTTAGAACAATACGAAAAGATTAAATCAATGGATAACATTGATGTGGCTGCACCTATAGCAATGATGGGTTACGTGTATAATTCAGTGCAACTTGATCGGCTAAACATTACAGAACCAGGTGTATATAGATTGAAGGTAACTGAAAAGACAAACACTGGAGTTGATACAAATTCAACAACATCAAATGTGTATTTTACTGTTGGAAAGTGGGAACTCAAAGGTTCAGGAAAGGAATATGGCATCGCGCAGTTTGATGGAAGACTTGGATTTGGCACCGAAGAAATGCTTGCTGGTATAGATCCGGAATCAGAGTCATCACTGGTTGGAATAAATCAAGCCATGGTTGAAGGGAAAAACAGTCGCTTCTTTACTGATGTGGATAAAACTACAGAAGAGAATGTTGACGGTTTAACAGATTTTCACATTCCAGTTATCGTTAGTAATCAAGAATTTGTAGATGGAAAAATAATTTATAGTGTAGAAAAATTAAACCTTCCTTTTGAGCCTTCTGAACAAGCTGCTATCATGGAAAAAGTCAAACAAAACGGTGGCCAGAAGTACCTAGAAGAAATGGATGGTAAGGTTGTCGAAAAAAGAGAATTTACGACAAAAGAAGCACATAAAAAAATTATGAAGCAGTTATCGGAAGGATTTCATGATGGCAATGATACATTTCATTGGATGGCATATAAACCTTCACCAGTGAGTTATCGACCAGTAACAAGCCCTTTTCCTGAAAGGTGGCCATTTTCTTATGAGATACAACCATATGAATTGTCGAAAGATTCTCCATTATCTGTAGACCACTCTTATAGACCAGTCAATTTATTTAGTGAGGATAGCTCAGAATGGAAAAGACTAAAACTTGATTTTAAAGGAATATTTGATCCAAGTAAATTAAGCATTTCTAAAGATCCATTGACGGAATTACCGATGGAAACATATTTTCCTTCTAAAGCTCAGTGGGTAATCGATAAAGAAAACCAACCTGTAAATCCACCTACAGAAATGAAACCATTGAATAATCCATATGGATTTCTAACAAAACCTCCATTAATTCTGACAACAATTGATGCTGCAACAAAGGCGTTGGGAGAAAAACCCATCTCAGCAATACGCGTTAAGGTTTCAGGTGTAGAAAAGTTAACAGATGAAAGTGAGCAAAAACTTCAAAAGGTTGCAAATGATATTGAGAGGGAAACTGGATTAATCACTGATATTACATTGGGATCATCACCTCAGCCTGCATTAACCCATATACCAGGGATTGAGGGTAAGGAAAGTTTAGGCTGGGTCCAACAGCCATGGATTAAATTAGGTTCTTCTAGTACTATATTTCAAGAAACAAAGGTTGGATTCTCGGGGGTTATCGTTAGTGTGATCTTGGTAGCAATTGTTTATGTATTCTCTTCTAACCTTATCATGATGTTTTCACGGAAAAGAGAATTTGCAGTACTTTTATCATTAGGTTGGAGACCTAACCGATTATCGAGACTATTGTTCATTGAAGCGACCATTTTGGGCGCAACTGTATCAGTCATAAGTTGGCTAATCCTAGGCTTTTTTCTTTTAACCAATAATATAGAGACCTCAGGATGGAGAATCTTCTTGATCGGTATTTTTGGGCTTGTTATCTACTGGTTGGGGATGATTATTCCTGCAGTGCTAGTGAAGCGTATTAAACCATATGAAGCAATGAAACATGGGGAAATATCGAAGCAATATAAAAGAATAACGCGAGCGCAATCAATTGTTGGGATGACTTTTAACTACTTAGTAACAATGTGGAAAAGAACAATTTTATCCGTTGTTTCAATTGCATTTCCAACTAGTTTATTAATATTCTTCCTATTTGTTACTTTCCGTTTGCGTGGAATTATGTATGCCACTTGGTTAGGGCAATTTGTAGCTATGGAAGTAGGAACGATGCATTATATTGCTATGGGAGTTGCATTATTAATTGCAATATTAACAACTACAGAGATAATCTGGCAAAATGTATCAGAAAGACAATCAGAAATTGCTGTTTTAAAAGCATTAGGTTGGCAAAACAAAAATATTAGGCTTTTGGTATTACTCGAAGGCGGATTAAGTGGTTTAATGGCTGGTATTATCGGTTTGGACTTAGCATTTGTTATCATTTGGCATATGTATGGCCAATTTCCAAGTGAGGAGTTGTTTTTCCTATGTGTCACTTTATTAATTCCGATTATTACAGGAATAATTGCGGCGGTATTGCCTGCCGAAAGGGCTGTTAAAATCCAGCCTTATCAAGGGCTACAAGGCAATGTTAGTAATTCAAAAAAGGTTGAGAAAAGATTTAAATACGTATTTGGAATAGCTGGTGGAGGTTTAATTGTTGCAGTTTTAACCTTACTGATTCTGTCTCTTCCAGATAACAAAGAGCATAATATTGCGGGAAATCGTCTTCCTTCCAAAGAAAATCAAACAGTTGGAAAGGTAACTGAAGTTTTTAATAGCTTAGATGACAAACAGGAGAAGAGTGTATCTAAAAATAAGAACAAGGTAGAAAAAATAAAAGAGTCTGCATGGATAACAGGAAAACTGGGGGAACAAATAGCTTTAGATCGTGATGGTGCAGATATTTTCATTTTTGGAAAAATTGGAAAACAGTCTTCAGGCGTGAAAAAGGATAAAGTTGAAAACAAAATTATTTCTATCCCAATTACTTTTGAAAGAAAAGTAGTTAGGAATGAATTGTCATCAGGAACAAAAATGGAATATGGGCCTAGCACTTACAAACTTATTGATGGGGACGGTAATGAATATAGCGTTAAAGACATGAAAACTATCGAAAATAAAGGATGGACTGGTTTTTATATAAAATCCCCTGGAATAGCAAGTGTTTTATTAACATATGAAATACCTAAAGATGCAGATAATCTCATATTAGTAATGAAAGATAATTCATTTGCTGGTGATATAGTAGTTGAAGTAAAGTGATATGTATGGCAAATATCTTATTTAGGTATTTGTAAGGGGAAGGGAAGTATAGTGTTACCTTTATAATTCCTGATGATTTTCTTGGTGGATTGTCTAAATAGATCTAGGTCCCACGGGATCGAGGTTCTCCCCCGACTATCGTGAACTAGAAGGAGATTATGTATCGCACCAGAATACAGTTTGGAAAGCTGTGGGTAAGTTTTAAACTTTATTCTAGGGTACATTAAATTTTTTACTGCACTACCAGCACGAAAAGGATCAACTACTATTGTACAATATATGTTGTATAGGGGTAGTGACAGCTTCGCTGGAACTACCCCAAATATGCATGTAATAGAAGAATTGCGGTCAACTTCTTATGTGCAGTATAAACGTAATCTCCTTTGTAAACCTTCCAAAACTTCTTCCGGCACTTCCCTGACCTTAATATCTCCACCTAGGAAAAGCAGCCAATTTGTTGTTTCGGTTAATTCTTCGGTATTATGAACATTGATAAAAATTTTTAAAATGGCTGTGGTTTGGCAAGGATTCGTATAGGAAAGGGAAACTTTTAAAGGGTGGTATTTTTTGAACTGGGCAATCGCTTTTGGACCAAGTTCAAGGACAAGGTTGATTTCTTCCTCCTGCTTACTTACTTCTTCTAAAATCTTTTTCCTACTTAATCTTTTTTTCGTCGGGTAGGGTTTGACATCGGTAAGATCGTCGACAGGGAAAATTTTCTTTCTTTTATCCTCTAAGTCATAGCCTTCAATCAGCCAAAAGCTTTTTTCATGATAAAGGTGCAAGAGGTAGATTGGATAGGTCGTGATTACTTGTTCTTCTTTGATGGTAATCCATAAATAGCGATCCGAAAGAAGAGTTTGGATGAGTTTTTCTACCATGGGATGGGGGATGTCTGAAAGCTCAAGCAGGTCAGGATTATGGGGATTGGTTCCTTCAAAAAACAAAATTTGATTTAACAGAACGAGGGTCTCTTGCTGGTTTTCTGAAATGAGGCCAAGTAATTTTTCAGCTAAAGACTGACGACTCTTTAGATAGGGGAGTTATTGATTTCTGGTCGCCATAAAGGCAATAAAAAGAGCTTTGACCTCATTATCGGTAAAACGAACCTCGGGTAGGACAGAATTGTGCATGGCAAAATAGCCCCCATCCCTTCCAACTTCTTCAAATGGTTTCTGGGATGGAAATCTTCTTGTTTTTTTGAATTTGAATAACAAATGCAGAAGCCACAACACAAAGGATTCCAGCAAAAATAAAAATGAAAACGCATAAGAGCCAACAAAAACGTGTAGAGTTCCCCGGCCAAATGCTGCAGTTGCTGCTCCTAATTGATGTGATGCCCAAATCCAGCCGAACACAATTCCACTTTGTTTACCAAAAATGTTATTACATAAACGAACAGTTGGTGGTACAGTAGCAACCCAATCCAATCCATAGAAGATAGCGAAAACAGTTAAGCCCCACATCGATGTATAATCTAATGCTGTTGGTAAAAAAACAAGTGAAATCCCTTGTAATCCGTAATACCAGAACAACAGCCATCTGCTATCCCAACGGTCTGATAGCCAGCTGGAAATTGTGGTTCCAATAATATCGAAGATACCCATAAACGCTAACAGACTGGCTGCAGTAACTTCCGACATTCCATGATCCATACATGCCGGGATTAAATGGGTTCCAATTAAACCATTGTGGATGAGTGTGTACAAAGGCGAATAAGGAAATCGGATTGGCAAAAATGCAGGCTCTTGGCATTTTACCAACATGTACAGAAATGATTTTATATGAGCTGCTCCAAAAAGCAGACCATTCCCAATTTAAAACGATATTACAATTAGTAAAATAGATAGGCGATAGAAAATATTCGGGCGCATTCCTTCAATAATTAGGATGTTTTTTCTTTTGCTAAAAAATCAAAAGGCATA
>DATFAH010000133.1:0-2170 GCA_035254805.1 Caryophanales bacterium
TCTTTCATTTCATATAAAGATTTTACAACACTTGCATTCGAATCAGTTGATAATAAGATATCCTTTATTCCAGCTATATTGAGTAAATCAATTTGCTGATCTAAAAGAATTTGATCTTTTGGATCCCTTACAAAAATAATAGAATTGGTATTTAATTGATTACTTGGAAGGTACTTTTTTTCAGCCTGGATAAGCTCATCTGTCTCCTGTAGTTGAAACACTTCCTCAACAGTGACCACTTGATTTTCTACATTAAGAAGGCTTTCATCTAAATAAATTTGTTTAGATGTCTTTTGCATGGCAGAGATCGAGGCTCGAAGATTGTGATTAGCCCAAATTACTACACTTATTCCCAATTCACGAAATTTCTTAGTTGGGACCGTATAGTATTTCGTTGGAACGATGACCACTGGATGACGGTTACCCCATTCGTTCATAAAAGATTCTATATCAGTACTATCTGATTTTTTGCTATGAATTAAAATCGCATCAGCCCCTGCCTTGCGGTACGCTTCCGCTCTTTTTAACGCCTCACGAAGGCCCCAACCGGCAATAAATGCCTCTACTCTTGACACAACAACAAATTCATCATCCTTTTGCGTATCCTTCATCGCTTTGATTTTTGCACAAAATTCATCGATATCCGCTAGCGGCTGTGTTTCGCCTTTAATAAATGAATTGGTTTTTGGAAATCTTTTATCTTCAATACATACACCAGCTATTTGTCGTTGTTCTAGCTTTTTCACTAATCTCCGGGCATTATTGAAATTTCCGTAACCTGTATCTCCATCAAGCAAAATCGGAATGGTTGTGGTATCACTCATAAACTCTAAATCTTCCAAAACCTGTGTCCACGAGGCTTCATTATTATCTCTAACACCCATTGCAGCTGACATAGATAAACCACTTGCCCATATCCCTTTAAAGCCTGCTGCCTCTACTATTTTCGCTGACAATGCATTATGGGCTTCCATGAGAAATTCTAACTGATTGCTATTTATCATGTTGCGTAACTGTGTAGATTTCTTCATCCTTGCTGCCCCTTTCATTTAATCATCATCGTCAGGAATTAGCTCCCTTTTTAAGGCTTTAAAAGAAGGACGTTTCATAACGCGATGAGTTATTTTAAGCAACACAATCGTTTGATCATTTAGGTACGGCTTTAATATCTTAAATATTTCGGCTCCTGTCTCACAAAAAAATACTTTATTTTTGTCCATACCTTTTTCGAGTGCTCTTTGCCCAATTTTTTCTGCCTCTTTTCCAACAACAAAAAGCAAATCAAGATCGTATTCCACTGCCTTTTCCCCAATTTTTCCATATTCTTGTTCTGCATATACACCCTCTCCAAGCTGTGGCATATAACCCAGAAGTGCAATGGAAAATTTTTGATCAGAAACATCGTTTAATACTTGAAGACCTGTTTCCATGGAAAGCGGCGAAGAATTCCATGTATCGTCGATTACCAAACAACCATTAAAACCAGATTTGAATTCTAAATGTTCTTCGACGTGTTCAAAATTGACTAATCTTTGAATAGCTGTTTCAATATCCATACCCACGGAAGTAACGGCTGCAAGAGCGGCAAGAGCATTATAAACGTTGTGTTCTCCAAAACCAGGGATAAAAACTTTATAACATTGTTCATTGTGTTTTAAATTGAAATTCATGCCTTTTTCGGCATATTGGATATTTTCAGCACGAAAATGTGAAAACTCGTTCTTTCCAAAATAGATCACATTTTGAAACGGAGTTATATTAACAACTTTTTTAATATTTTCATCATCAGCATTCAGAATTAATATTCCGTGGTCTGAATCAAGACCATCAACCATTTCAGCCTTCGCTTTCATATATGCCTCTGGTGTATCACAATCTGCCAAATGATGTACTCCGATATTTAGTAAAATACGAACTTGCGGTTGAAAATAACGGCAAGCAACTTGAAGATAGCCTGGATAGCAGACAGGCATTTCATAAACTGCCATTTCTGTTTCATCATCTATATCAAGCAAATAGCGTAGATTTACGGACATTGAGTTCATACTCGCCCATGTCGCTTCAACATTGAAATCTTCTTCTAGAATTTGCTTAATCATTTCCTTTGTAGTCGTTTTTCCGCATGTACCTGTCACTCCAATAACAGGAATTTGGAATAGATTCCGATAAT
>DATFAH010000134.1:0-5033 GCA_035254805.1 Caryophanales bacterium
TCCCGTTTAAACCTTTTTAAAAACAGTAATTTATTCCGTCAAGAAAAAAGACTTTACAAACCTTTTATCTTTTGATATTATTCTATCTTGTGTGAAACTATTCGGAGGTGCTTATTTAAAATGGCAGTAAAAATTCGTTTAAAACGTATGGGAGCTAAAAAAACTCCTTTCTATCGTATTGTAGTAGCAGATTCTCGTTCTCCTCGTGACGGACGTTTCATTGAAACAGTTGGAACTTACAACCCAGTTGCACAACCTGCACAAGTGGAAATCAACGAAGAATTAGCTCTTCAATGGTTACAAAATGGTGCAAAACCATCAGACACAGTTCGTAACTTGTTCTCTACTCAAGGTATTATGGAAAAATTCCATAATGCAAAATTAAACAAGTAAGAGTGACTTTATGAAAAAGTTAATCGAGACGATTGTGAAGCCCCTAGTTGATTTTCCGGAAGATGTTCGTGTAGAAGTCATCGAAGAGGATCAGCGCGTAACCTATCAGCTTTCTGTCAACAAGACAGACATGGGAAAAGTAATTGGAAAGCAGGGGCGCGTTGCAAAAGCGATTAGAACTGTTGTATATGCAGCAGGATCATCACAGCAAAAGAAGATTTTTTTAGAAATTAGTGAATAGCTTTTTGCATCATGATTTGAAGGGAGGGGTGTATACCCTCCCTTTTTGCTAATTTTTGTGGTAAACGCATTATTGTACTCACAAAGGAGGCAATTGGATGAAGATTCTTCAAACTGTTGTGGTGAAACAAATTCTAACAGAAGCCAGCAAAAAAAAGCTGTTAGAGCAATATTTCTCAAAGAAAATGCAATACTTAAAGGAATGCGATCAGCTTCAATTTGAATTGAAAAAACTTGAAAAAACAAAAAAATTTGAGACAAACGGACTAAAGCGGCATTTTGAAAAAGAAACGCAATTGCGCAAAGAAAAAATAAAACTGCTTGAGTTTCAAATTGAACAATTACATATGCTACCATTAGGAAGTGAACTAAAAGAAAAGGAAGTTCAGGCAATTGTAGACATCAATATCGGAGATAAATGGGGGGAACATCTTGGGAGTTCCACCATTATTGTTAAAGATGGAATTATTGCTGAGATTCGATAGAGGTGAAAAAGATGGAAAAATGGTTTAATGTTGGGAAGATTGTTAATACTCAAGGCCTAAAAGGTGAGGTGCGTGTTATCTCTAAAACAGATTTTCCGGAGGAACGTTATAAAAAAGGAAATAAATTATACCTTTTTATGGCCTCTTCACAAACTCCCATCGAATTAACTGTTAAAAGTCATCGTACCCACAAAACATTTGATTTGATCACGTTTGAAGGGTATGCGGACATCAATCAGGTAGAAAAATTCAGAGAAGGAATCTTAAAGGTTCCTGAATCACAGTTAAGTGAACTTTCAGAAGATGAATTTTATTTTCATGAAATTATTGATTGTATGGTGACCACAACAGCCGGCGCAGAGATTGGGAAGGTCAGAGAAATTTTAACTCCTGGCGCAAACGATGTTTGGGTAATTAAAGGGAAAAATGGGAAGGATATATTAATTCCGTACATCGAAAACATTGTAAAAAAAGTTGATGTTAAAGAAAAATTGATTACGATTGAACCGATGGAAGGACTATTATCATGATGAAAATGGATGTTCTTAGTCTTTTTCCGGAAATGTTCGGCGGGGTATTTGGAGCATCGATCTTAAAAAAGGCAGCCGAGAAACAAGCAGTCCATTTTAATATTGTTAATTTCCGAGAATTTGCTGACAACAAACACCGAACCGTGGACGATTATCCATATGGAGGCGGTGCGGGGATGGTGCTAAAGCCGCAGCCGATCTTTGATGCTGTGGCTTCATTAACAGGACAAGCTGAAGGAAAAAAACCAAGAATAATTCTTCTATGTCCGCAAGGGGAGCGTTTTACGCAAAAAAAAGCAGAGGAATTGGCGAAAGAAGAGCATCTTATTTTTATTTGTGGACACTATGAAGGATATGATGAAAGAATTAGAGAGCATCTTGTCACAGATGAAATCTCAATTGGCGACTATGTTTTAACAGGTGGAGAACTGGGTGCCATGGTAGTCATTGATAGTGTTGTTCGTCTATTACCGGAAGTGCTTGGCAATGAAGAATCCTATCTAAAAGATTCATTCAGTACAGGGCTCTTGGAGCATCCTCATTATACTAGACCTGCTGATTTCAGAGGTATGAATGTACCGACAACATTAATGTCAGGAAATCATCAACATATTGAGGAGTGGCGGACAAAAGAGGCTTTACGCCGCACACTCATTCGCCGTCCGGATCTATTTTCAAGCATTGTGTTAACAAAAGAACAAGAAAAATGGTTGCAAGAAATAAAAAAAGAATATGAATAGAATGTTGCGAGCTTGCAACAATTATGTTATGATACTACTTGTGACTTTAGCTATTTAATAGCGAGTCTTATAACGATGTTCCGCTGCAATCTGAGATGTGCATGAGCGTCTGTTGGGAGGAGTTGAAAACGATGCAAAAATTAATCGAAGAGATCACAAAAGAACAACTTCGTTCTGATCTGCCTGCATTCCGTCCTGGTGACACTGTACGTGTACACGTTAAAGTTGTCGAGGGTACTCGTGAACGTATTCAGTTATTTGAAGGTGTTGTGATTAAGCGTCGTGGTGGTGGAATCAGCGAAACTTTCACAGTTCGTAAAGTTTCTTACGGAGTAGGCGTTGAGCGTACATTCCCTGTACACACACCAAAAATTGCGAAGCTTGAAGTTATTCGCCGCGGTAAAGTCCGTCGCGCTAAACTTTACTACCTGCGTAACTTACGTGGTAAAAAAGCTCGTATTAAAGAAATTCGATAATCATGAAAAAAAAAGAGCTTGCTCTGCAAGCTCTTTTTTCATACAATTTTGTGAAAAATTCTCAAATAATTATTAAAGTTTGATTAAAATATATTTCCCCTCGTGTTTATTATCGTTTAGTTATGTAAAATAAGTTTAAGGAAATTATTCTTTTGCTAAAGATTGGTGGGGAACAAGAAATGAAAAAAAAGAAAAATGAATTATGGGAATGGACGAAAGCACTATTAATCGCAGTGATTTTAGCCGCGGTTATTAGGTATTTTCTATTTGCACCTATTGTCGTAGACGGACTATCCATGATGCCGACATTACATGACCAAAACAGAATGATCGTCAATAAGTTTAGCTATGAGATTGGCCAGCCAAAACGGTTTGATATTATCGTTTTTCATGCTCCAGAGGGTAAGGATTACATAAAAAGAGTTATTGGACTTCCAGGAGATAAAATCGAATATAAAAATGACATTTTATATGTAAATGGGAAAGCGTATAAAGAACCATATTTAGACGAATATAAAAAACAAGTGATGGACGGCCCACTAACAGATTCGTTTAAATTAAAAGATACAGCTGTTGCCAGTGAAACCGTTCCAAAAGGTGAATTATTTGTTATGGGAGATAATCGCCGTTTCAGCAAGGATGGCCGGCATATTGGTGCCATCCCTATGAGTAAGGTAATTGGGAAAACAAATATGGTATACTGGCCTATTAAAGATGCCCATATAGTAAAAGTGAAATAGTTTGGAGGTGACACTTTGACGATCCAATGGTTCCCAGGACATATGGCCAAGGCCCGCAGAGAGGTCACGGAAAAGTTAAAATTAGTTGATATCATCATTGAATTGGTAGATGCGAGAATTCCATATTCTTCAAGAAATCCAATGATTGATGAAATTATCCAGCATAAGCCTAGACTCGTTTTATTAAATAAAGCAGATATGGCTGATAAAGATGCCACAAAGATGTGGATTTCCTTTTTTGCTGACAAAGGCATAAAGGCACTAGCAATTAATGCCCAGGCAGGAGAGGGATTAAGAGATATTATCCAAGCATGCCATGTTATATTGAAAGAGAAATTTGATCGCCTAAAAGCAAAAGGGGTAAAACCTAGGGCTATT
This sequence comes from Caryophanales bacterium, assembly GCA_035254805.1. Classification (GTDB taxonomy): domain Bacteria; phylum Bacillota; class Bacilli; order Bacillales; family Cytobacillaceae; genus JAUZPL01. The sequence continues at coordinate 3,983 of DATFAH010000134.1, forward strand.
CGTGCGATGATTGTCGGGATCCCGAATGTTGGGAAATCAACCTTGATCAACCGACTAGCCAAGAAAAATATTGCTAAAACTGGTAATACACCAGGTGTTACTAAATCCCAGCAATGGATAAAAGTCGGAAAAGAATTAGAGCTTTTAGATACTCCAGGAATTTTATGGCCAAAATTTGAGGATCAAGAGGTCGGAATGAAGCTTGCTGTTACAGGCGCCATAAAAGACACATTATTGAATCTCCAGGATCTTACCGTTTATTCTTTGAAGTTTTTAGAAAATGTCTATCCGGAGCGCTTAAAAGAACGTTACAATCTAGAATATATCTCAGAAGATTTGGTTGAATTATTTGATCATATAGGTAAATTAAGAGGTTGCTTAATGGGCGGCGGGCTAGTGGACTATGATAAAGTAGCTGAACTGGTGATTAGGGAAATAAGAAGTGAAAAATTTGGTTCCCTCACTTTCGAACGACCTGCTGATTTTCAAACAAATGAAGAAATTGAAAACTGATCAAAGGCTCTCCAATTGGAGGGCTTTATTTATATGGCCAAATGACCGATACATAACGTGGGAGGGCAAATACCATGGGGAAATTATCAATTAAACAAATGGAACAACAACTAGAACTGATTGAAGATGACAACCACCCATTTTTCATGGAGATCGAAAATGATGAACGAAAAGGTGTTCAGGACTTACTACGAAAGTGGCAAAAACGAAGAGATAAAGAAATAAAACTTCAAAATAAGTTTCTTGAAATGAATCAATTTGAAAGAAAATACCGAAAACAAGGTTATCAATTTATTGCAGGAATTGATGAGGTTGGCCGCGGCCCGCTTGCAGGACCTGTCGTTGCCGCTGCTGTCATTTTACCTGAAGATTTCTTCTTGGCTGGGATTGATGATTCAAAAAAACTTTCTGAAAAAAAACGGGAAGAATATGAAAGAATTATTAAGAAAGAAGCTCTTGCTATTGGTATTACCATGATTCAGCCTGATGAAATTGATAAAATAAATATTTATGAATCAACAAAAAAAGCCATGCAAAG
>DATFAH010000135.1:0-2055 GCA_035254805.1 Caryophanales bacterium
GTTTTCAATCATATGTAAGAACTATGAAAAATTCATATGATCAACAGCTAGTAGGTATTGTTAGAGGTGTAATTGCAACTTTGGAACTTAAAGATCCTTATACAAGGGGTCACAGTGAAAGGGTAGCTGGATATGCATTAGAGTTAGCAAAGGAAATAGGAAACCTTACAGAAGAGGAACTTATATCTTTTAACAATTCTTGTTTACTTCATGATATTGGTAAAATTCATATTCCGGATCATATTTTAATGAAACCAGCAAGCCTTACAAAGGAAGAGTATGAAATTATTAAATTGCATCCAGTGGTTGGTGCAACTGCAGTATCAAATATTGATGACTTAAAAATTAATATAGAAGTAATTCGTTCCCATCATGAACGATGGGATGGAATGGGATATCCTGACCGGCTAAAAGGAGAGGGAATTCCATTTTTAGCTCGAGTTACATCAATTGCAGATGCATTTGATGCAATGACATCTTCTAGATCATATAGATCTGCATTAAATGTCGAAGAAGCATATATGAGAATTTTGGAAGGTTCAGGAACTCAGTTCGATCCGTATCTGGTTAATGCTTTTCAAGAAATTTATCCAGTTTGGAAAGAAATGCATAAAAATTTTGTTGAAAACACTAATACTCAATTAATAGACGCTATTAGTGATTTAGTTAATTAACTTGTGGAGGTGATAATATGAAAATTAAAAAGTTGAGAAAAATCAAAGCAACTTCTTGCTGGTGGTGTCCATTCTTCCCATAATGTAATAATTGAAAAGGGGATGCTAGCTTATGGCCTAGCATCCCTATTTATATATATTTATAGATTAAGGGTGTTACCATGAACTTGACCGTAAATTCATGTATAAAATTAGTACCAATTGAAGTAAGTAAGGATAAGAAGAATTACATTGTTGAGGACCAAAGATCTGGTGAGTTTTATGAAGTGCCAGAGATTTGTATTGATGCTATCAAAATGATGGAGAATGGTGAATCTTTAGGTTGTATCGAGGCAGGTTTAAAAGTTAAATATCCGAATGAAGAAGTAGTTATCCTTGATTTTGTACGTCAGCTTTTAGAGCTGGGTCTTGTGGAAGAGATAAATGGAGAAAAAATAGAGCATAATATACATACGGGAAAAGGAAGTATGGGATTCGAATGGATATCTTCAAAGCTTGGACTGTTCTTTTTCAACAAAACGAGTATGATCCTTTATACTATATTATTTGCAGCGAATATTATCCTACTACTATTACATTCTGAATTATTTCCTCATTATAAGGATATATTTATCTTCGATTTGATGATTTTAAATATTCCAGCATGGATGATCATATCCATTGTCCTTCTCTTAATCCATGAATTTGGACATATCTTTGCAATGAGGGCTATGGGTTTTCAAACAAAATTAGGAATTGGACATAGAATGTTTATTATTGTGCTGGAAATAGATATGACACCAGTATGGAAACTCCCTGCTAAGAACAGGAATAAGTTATATTTAGCAGGAATTTGCTTTGATATAGTTATACTCTTTGTAGCTTTATCAGCTCAATTGCTTTTCCTTCATATGCCTGGAATATTGCTAAGCATAGTTCATATCATCGTACTGGATATTTTTATCCGCATCATCTACCAATGCTGTGTCTATATGAAAACGGACCTCTATTTTGTAATTGAAAATAGCACTGGCTGTTATAATTTGATGGAAAATGCTCGACAGCTCATTCGAGAGAGGCTTTCGTTTATAAAAGGATCGAAAACCGAAGAGGTCATTTTTGAAGGGGAAAGAAACATTGTTGCCTTGTATTCTATTTTCTATTTTATTGGTGTCTTCTTAACTATTGTTTTATATGTTGGTTTTTATATTCCCCAATTGGTGTATGCTTTTAGAAAAACTTTGCCTGGATTAGGCCAAGCACCGACAACTATAGACTTTTGGGATGCCTTATTATTTATGATGCAAGTATTCATCATGATGGGTTTACTTTTGTACTCTTGGAGAAAAAAATATTTGCTCAAAGACATACGGTAATATTTTTTGTTTAAAAATAAGGGTTT
>DATFAH010000136.1:0-2393 GCA_035254805.1 Caryophanales bacterium
TCAATAATGATTATTATTTATTTTCGGAATTGGGAAACATGGGGGGTTCACATTGCAACTTTAAGAATTATAGACATGGTTGATTTAGGATTTCATTTATTAATAAAACAGCAGATCAATTCGGTTACTTGAACGCCGTTGCTCTATTGCCTAACTTTTTCAGTTATCTCCTCGAACGGTCCCTGTGTTACTGGAAAAATAAAACGGGAGAACCGTCACAGTGTTCCCCCAAACTTCCCTATTGTCGAAAAAAAGAGGCTGATATATGATTGTATTACAGAAATATAAACCAAGGAGGGAGGAGATTTTATGAAAAAATTCCTTCATTTCGGACAAACCATCCGTGGAAAAATCATATTATCTTTTTGTATTTTACTGATTATTATTGCGTCCTTATTTATTACTTCTTTCCTTAATGTCCAGTCGTTAAAAGGCGAATTGGATGCGTTATTAACTCATGACATGGCAATATCCCAAGAGAGTGGAAACGTTTCCAAATCGATTGCTGATATAGAAAATGGTCAAAGAGGGTTTGTGATCACAGGATCTGAGTCATTTTTAGCAACGTATGGGAATGGGAAAAACATGGTTGAAGAAAGTTTCCAAGAAATAGAAAAGATAGTAAAGGATAATCCAAACCAGCTTAAAGACTGGAAAAAAATCGAAGTAATCTATAATCAATGGTTACAATGGATTGATCAAGTCATCGAATCAAGGAGGAATAACGGGTTTGAATCCTCCGCTGATATGATTAATTCTTCAAAAAGCGATACACTCAATAATCAATTACTCGAGTCTCTTCGTGTTTTCAATGAAGAACAACAAAAACTAACACAGACAAAGATTGACCACCTCGATAAACAAGTAGTAATGGGTCGTATTGCCACTTCCATTCTTTCAGGCCTTGCCTTTTTATTGGCAATTTCCCTAGGGTTCACCCTATCTATTAACATTAAAAGAAATGTTAGAAGAATTAGCCAATCCATCGTTGACATTGCCAATGCTGGCGGGGATTTAACTAGACGGATTCATGTTAAATCAAAGGATGAATTAGCAGGCCTCGCCAATGATACGAACCAATTAATAGAAGGTATTGCCAACCTAGTGAAGCAAATTTCGATTTTAGGAGAAAATGTATCCGCAAGCAGTCAAGAACTATTTGCTTCATCGGAGGAAACTGCCAGGACCATTCTTTCTATTGCCGAATCCTCTGGAGAAGTAGCGGCGGCAGTTGAAAATACAACCACTAAAGTGACTGATTCAACTGACAAAATGCAACAATTATCAGCAGTTGCTCATCAATTATATGAACAGGCTGTCTTCATGAAAACATCCTCTCTGGATATGAAGAATGCTGCAAGCAACGGAGAAAAGTTTGTTCGTTTATCTGAAGAAAAGATGCATACCATCGAAAAAGCTATTTCCGAGAACACCATATTAATTGAAGCACTTGGTGTAAAATCATTGAAAATCAATCACATTGTCAATACAATCACTGAGGTTTCAAATCAAACAAATCTTTTAGCTTTAAATGCAGCAATTGAAGCAGCAAGAGCTGGAGAACACGGAAAAGGCTTCGCGGTTGTAGCAGATGAGGTTCGAAAGCTTGCTGAACAATCACAAAATGCTACAAAAGAAGTAACAAATATTATTACCGATATAAAAAACGAAGTGAATCATATCATTTCACAAAACCATCAAGGTGTGAAAGAAGTACAGGAGGGTGTTGAAACGGCACTCGAAACTAGTGCTTCATTAAAACAAATCCTTGGAAAAATTGATGACACCGTGAGGATTATCGCGAACATGGCTTCTCAAATCAATAAAACCCTTGCTTTAAGCGAAGAGGTCTCTGAGTCATTCAAAGAAATGTCTGCCATTTCCTATGAAGCCTCTTCCCATACTGAATCAACAGCTGCAGCTGCAGAAGAGGGCTCAGCCGCAATGGAACAAGTTACATCTGCTGCCCAAGAGCTATCAAAACAAGCCGAGGAACTTCGACAATTGATGGGGAATTTTAAGATTTAATAAGGAAAACCGAGGAAAAAAAGTACCCTATAGAATAGACACTTTAAAGGAGTCTACACCTATAGGGTACTTTTTTGTATAATCATTTCCATTTGATGTAACAAGCTTTTTCCGCAACCTAAAGGACCGCTCATCAATAAGCGGAATGGGGGTCTGACCCCACTTACTGCTTATGAAGCGGGTTCCGCGGGTGTTTTTTGCTCCGTTTCGGGTTCATCACCCTTATGAAGCGGGTTCCGCGGGTGTTTTTTCATCCGTTTCGGGTTCATCACCCTTATGAAGCGGGTTTCGTGGGTGTTTTTTGCTCCGTTTCGGGTTCATCACCCTTATGAAACGGATTCCACGGGTGTTTTTTGCTCCGTTTC
>DATFAH010000137.1:0-5489 GCA_035254805.1 Caryophanales bacterium
TCTTTCATCGTCTCTTTCCATTGCTGGAAAAAAGTATGATCCTGATTTTGCATCCAATGATTCGGAATGATAAGGGACATATTTTGAATTTCTCCCTGGACAATCGCTCGGGCCTCTTCAATTGAAATGACTTCAATCGGAAATAGCAGCTCTTTATCAATATTTTTTATTTTCTGTTTTAGTTGCTCCTTCTCCGCTTCAGTCGTAATCAGCGTCAATGGCCATAGTGGATAATTCTTTACATTTTCCAAAAAAGAATCCTCTAATGACTGGATATACTGAATACCAGTTTCGAGCAGATGGAATTGATTCCCCCAAAGACTAACTTGCTTTTCAATATACGGATCGGCAAAAAATAAATCTTGAGTTCCGTAATCATCCATAAATCGATGGGCCAGTCGTTCCTTGTACAAATAATGATCACGTTCCTTTGTCAAACGCTGAATGTGATCGTGAATCTGTTGTGTAATGGAATCCTGTTTTAAATAAACAGAATCAATCGCTGCCCACTGTGTTCGGAGTGCACCTAGAATTTCTTTTACTTTTACATGGACACTTTCTGCCTGCTCCATTTCCAACTGCAGCTTAATCTGTGCTTTTTCTTTATCTTCTTTTTGCTTATCGACGATTTCTTTTTGCTTCTTCAAATCTGTAATGATTAGAGCCAACTGTTTGTTATCATTGATCAACTGAACCCTTTGTTCATCTAAAAAGACAAGGCGCTTCTCCCATTGTGGTACGAGATCTTTCACAGATTCTTGATCCGGATTAGATAAAATCCGCTTTTCGATTCGGGTCATTTGCTGGTGTAACGTTTCCATATTCCCATCATTTTTAGCAAAAAGGTTACTCACATCTTTCAGCTGAATTCTTACTGTTTCTTCTTGTTTTTTATATTTCTGTATGCCATCTTCAATCGGCAGCATTTCGATTTTTAATCCTGTTTTTCGTTTGTTGCTTTCCTTTAGCTCATGAAGAAAATAACCTAAAAGCTCTTGACTATTTTCATCCAATCGATCTTTAATTTCGTAAATTTCCTCATCTTGTTCAAGCGTTTCTAGATGATTTTTTAAAGACTGAAATCCATCTTGTTCTTCCTTAAGTTCTTTTTTTAATTCAGAATATTTTAATGAATAAAATTGAGTGGATGCTTGTTGCTGATCTTCTTTCGCGATACTTAGCTTGCTCGCATATTCTTTTAACTCATTTTGTAATTTTTCAAAACGGAATTGTTCTTTCTGAATCTCAAATGAAAACAACTTTTTTAAGTAATGCTTATCTTTTGCTTCCCAATCTTCAATCTTCAATTGTATTGATTCAAGAGATTCCTTATGCTCTTGCTCTTGCCATAGAATAAGATTTAGCACTGCTTTTGCACGTTTTTTTATTTTCTCGTATGCTTGCTGTTCTTCGTGCAACCCTTCAAATGTCAGGACATAACGATTCAGTTCTTCTTCAATCGTTTTATTTTCTTCAATTTGTTCTTTCAGTTCTTTATACAACTTAAAACTTGAACGGTGTTTTTCGAATGTATCAGCAAATGTGTTTTCGTCATGACCGGCGATTGCCCCTTCAACTGTAGGAATTAGCAGTCGATCAAATAATTGAGAGGTTTGCTTGCACTCATCAAAAAATGCCTCCACACCACCTTCCGTACTATTGATTTTCACAATACTATCCCATTCATTTGCGATAATATGATACTGTTCCTCAATATGGTGCTGAAACTCTTTTATGGTTGGAAATGTTTGTGCATTCATGTATTGTTGGGCCATTTGCTGATAGTAATCTGAAATTTCTCCGCGATCTGCTGGCCGGTTTGAGTCCTTTCGTACAAAAGGAATATCTTCAATGCCATGTCGATCTCCTGGTTGATATGGATACACATAACGATAAGATCCTAATCCATCTTTTGTTAAAAATAAACTGACACACGTGACCAAATATCGGCGTGGATTTTCCGATAGAATCCATTCAATCGCTATGTGTGCAGGGTAATTATCAAGTTGTAGTGTCTGTCTAATTTTCCGATCTGCTAAAGTTGTATGGGGGATGATCGCTTGAAGTGCCGTTTGAATAAAAACTGTTTTCCCGCCGCCATTTTCTAGTAAAATGGCTCCATTATAACCATCAAATTTAAAAATCTCGTCATTGTAGCGTTTCAATCCGTCTTCATAAACAACATTTGTAAAACGAATTTTACTAATCGATGGCATGCTCGTCTGCCTCCTCCCATTGGTAGATAAACTCAAGGATTCCTTTGTTATATTCCACATCCATATAGAAACGCTGCACAATGGTCTTTGCCTTTTCAGATAAAACCACTTCATCATTCCCAATTTCTTCAATTAACCCTTGATCAAGGAGGAATCGTTTCGCTGTATCCATAAAGCTTAGACGGCTAATCGTGTTCCCGCTTTGTCTTTTTGCGGTTTCTTTAATATCGTTCATATCTTCCCATTTTTCGATAATCTGTTTCCAGTTATATGAAAACTCTTTCTCTCGTTCTATCAGCTTTTCATCATCATGTTCCATCAGAACATAGATCCGTTCATTCACCAACCTGGCCCAGTCATCGATCCCAATAAAATCCCTTGTTGGTTCCAACGTTTGATAGCTATCATAAAACGCACCAAATAGAACGATAGTTGTAAAGTATAGCAAATAAATATCCGCATTTGTCGATCCTGATTTTAAATAAGTTCTTTTAATATAATCATTGTTTACATGAAAAGGGGATAGCTTCGTTTTTGGGATCATATAAATTTTCTCTCCCGCAAGAACAACGACACAATCGACGTGATGGGCAAAACTATCTACTAATCCGCGAATGGAATCATCTGCTAGATACAATGACAACGACTCCACTCCTGCCTGTCCATCCCGGGCTAAAAGTGTATAAAGTTCAAAAGCCTGCATCACTTTACCCTCGCTATAATTCATCTGCCAAATCCTCCTTTAGGACAATATTCATATTTTGAATGGAAAACCGGTTGGTAACATGTAAGGTTTCTTTTCGTTCTACAATATGAAGCGTTCGATCTCCAATCCCCGCCAATGCATCATCCAAAATATGATTTTGTTCCCCTTCTTCTAATTCAATTTTTCCTGAAACAATCGGAGATCGTTGATGTAAAATCATCCAAAAATCATAAAAAAACCGCTGTTGAAGAAGTCCTTCTTCATTTTCACGCAAGTAATCTATTAATTGTGCAAGCTCTTTGCAGCCTTCTTCCAATGCTTTTAACGATATCCTCATCACATAGCCGTAATTTTTCCTTAAGGATTCCAGGTAGCTGCCCTCCGTCTGATTGCCAATCTCCATAAACCCGTAATCCACCTTTTCTTTCCGGTCCTCACGGATATTTTGTTCCGCAAATACGGTAAACGGGGACCATCTTTGTTCTTGTTGAACATGCAAAAAGGGGTGGAGCAATCCTTTCATGGCCTCCAATGGAAGTGGCGTTCCTATTAATCTTGCATTGATGTCTTGATCAAAATTAAAGGCATCAATTCCTGTATAATACAAAGATTCCTGTGCTGCCTTTAGTGCATGATTTTTCAGTTCAATGCTCTGCTCTAATAGCCTAGAGTGTTCATAATGAACCTCTTCTAATTGATTGGTTATTTCAAGAATATAGCCATAAGTCTGTTTTTCTTTCTGATGATAATCTTTTTCATAAAGCCGATCCTTCGTCTCTTTTACAAATAGCCGAAGTTCAGAAAACTCTTCGTTTTCTCGCTCCAACCTGGCATGAATATCTTCTAACAGCTGCTTATACCTATCAAAAGTCTCCTCCGAAACAATGGTCCGTTGGATCTCATGCCTTAGTTTAATCATCCGTTCATTAAGAGTTTCCACATCAATTCGCATTTCATTAATTTGCCTTAGCGCCCCGCGAAATTCACCTTTTTCAAGCTGTTTTCTGAGGATCAACTGATTAATGGAGAGTTGAAATTCACTATAAAATTCCTTCGTTGCAAAAATAAGCTCAAGTCCATCTTCATCCAATGTGTAAAATTGGGTATTCGTTTTGGAATCAAAGGTCTTGGCCTTAAGCAAAGAGTAGTCAAGGCTCCCTACTTGTCCCGTTTCCCAATCATAAAATGAATAAGAACGTTTTTTTCCAGTTGACGGGCGGAATGTTTCAATCATCGTTGAAGCCATTTCTTCATATGACTGTCCATCTAGAACGTATAAGGATTCGGTTAATTTTTGTAGAAATTTTGCGACATCCTTTATCCCCACTCGATGATTCCTCATAATCTTTTGTTCGAAAAAGAAAAGCAACGTGAATAGCCCAAGCCCTTTCATATCAACCTGCTGCTCATTTTGGTCTTTTACTTTTTTCCGTTCCAGCTCATACAATGGTTCAAATAAAGCCAAACGGCGCATACGCTCCCTAAATCCTGATGTTATATCAGAAATTTCGTTTAGTTCCATGAAGAATTCCTCCAGATATGTTGCAGTTCACTTGTTTTTATCACTTCTTGCGGGTAATATCCACCATGATCTAAAACAGATTGAAGTTTTTCCTGCTCTTCTTTACTAAAAAAGCGCAAAAATTCCTCAATCGCTATTTGGTCCAACCGTTGATTCGTTTTTCCTTTTAACGCATGACACTCCAAACACGCTTGATAAAAAGGCATGGCAAGCCGTGTTTGTACTTTTTCATTTAAACGATGCCAAATAAAAATTCCTGATCGATCAATATCACCGAAATAAAAAAAGGTATGTTCCGCATGAGGGATGGGAATCTGACGGTGAAATTGCTCGATACTATGAATAATTTTATTTCCGCAGCCATAAATCACGGTGGAAAAATCCGTATCTGGCAGTACATCCACTAATCCCTGATAAGTCGTTTTATTTTCAACAATCAGATGTTTTTGTGCGTGATTAAGGAGCACAGATGGATTAATAGCAAACATCAAGGGATCTGACACTGGTATCATTTTCATCGCTGACCATAATCCTACTCGTTCCAATAACTCTTTGCCTTGTTTGTCTGTTACCCACTTTTCATCACCCACAAGCTCCACACTTCGCCGAGGAGCAGGGACCTCATAAGAAGGAAACCCGTATTTCTTTATATATTCATGGATTAATAATAAATAAGGGAGATCTTTGTTCCACACGAAGGGGTCTAATCCGAAATAAGGATCCAACTTTATCGAAGGATGTAGGTGGAGTCTGTATTTTTTCAGTTCCTCCTGAAATTCTTTTTTTAATAGTTGTTTTTGAATACGATATGTATAGGCAAGTGTTGGTGTCCGTGTGTTTCTGCCCTTGGACTTCACCATCTCAAGTATACCTTCATCTTCAAAAGAACAAATGAGCTTGGCAAACTGGACATAAGAAAGAGGATGGCTTGTGAACCATGATTCCAGTTCTTCTACATTAATGGTTTTTTTATTGTATTTTAAAAGGCCCTTTTTCAATAACTCCCTCATAGCAACCTCCTTGAAACATTGACATTCTCTTACTC
>DATFAH010000138.1:0-5498 GCA_035254805.1 Caryophanales bacterium
GTTTTCAAGGATTTCCTTAACACGTTGTAAGAATTTGCCACAAACTAGTCCATCTAATACACGATGGTCTAGTGACATACAGAGATTGACCATATCGCGAACAGCAATCATACCATTGTTCATGACAACAGGGCGTTTTACAATCGATTCAACCTGAAGGATAGCTGCTTGCGGATAATTAATAATACCCATGGATTGTACTGAACCAAATGAGCCAGTATTATTAACAGTAAATGTTCCGCCTTGCATATCCTCTGATTTAAGCTTGCCTGTACGAACTTTTACCGCAAGCTCCGAAATTTCGCGGGCAATGCCTTTGATTGTTTTTTCATCAGCATTCTTAATAACTGGAACATAAAGTGCTTCATCAGTTGCGACAGCAATTGAAATATTGATGTCTTTCTTTTGAATAATTTTTTCCCCTGCCCACATCGAATTAATTTGTGGGTACTCTTTTAGAGCTTGGGCAACGGCCTTAACAAAGAAAGCAAAGAATGTTAAATTGAAGCCTTCTTTTTTCTTAAATTCATCTTTAATTGAATTACGGTATTCAACAAGATTTGTTGCATCCACTTCCATCAATGTCCAAGCATGTGGAGCTTCATGCTTACTGCGAAGCATATTAGCAGCAATTGCTTTACGAATACCTGTAACAGGAATTTCAATATCTCCGGCAGCAACAGGAATGGATGGAGCTGGTGCTACAGGTTGTGGAGTAACTGCTTCACGAACAGGCTCTTGTTTTACAGCAGGCTGAACAGCTTCTTGTATTTGAGCAGCTGGTTTTGTTGCAGCTGTTGGAATGTTGCCAGATTCAATAATTTTTTGCAGATCTTTTCTTGTGATACGGCCACCTGCACCTGTTCCGTTAACCTGTGATAAGTCAATTCCATTTTCTTGAGACATTTTCAAAACAGCTGGAGAATATCGTGCAGTGTTTCCCTTTTCTGCTGGAGAAACTGTTGCAGCTTCGGTAACATCCGCTTTTTTCTCTTCTGCTTTTGGTTCTTCCGCGGTTGTACCTTCCATTTCAATGGTACAAATGATATCTCCTACTGCGTATGTTTCGCCTTCTTCAGCAATAAGTTCCTTTATCACACCAGTAAAGGAGGAAGGAACTTCCGCATTTACTTTATCGGTCATTACTTCTGCAAGTGGGTCATATTTATTTACTTTGTCTCCGACTGAAACAAGCCATTTGCTAATTGTCCCCTCCGTTACACTTTCACCTAACTGAGGCATTTTAATTTGTTCAATTGCCAATGGTTAAACCTCCTTTTATGTTTTTCATATCAGCGATGTAAAATTAATATTCAGCAAGTTCACGCATTGCTTTTTCTACTTTATCAGGGTTAACCATAAAGAATTTCTCCATTGTTGGAGCATATGGCATTGCAGGAATATCTGGTCCAGCAAGACGTTGAATAGGTGCATCTAAATCAAACAAGCAGTTTTCAGCAATGATGGCTGCTACTTCACTCATGATGCTGCCTTCTTTCGTGTCTTCTGTGACAAGTAATACTTTACCTGTTTTTGAAGCAGCTTCGATGATGGCCTCTTTATCAAGTGGATAGACTGTTCTTAAATCAAGCACATGGGCAGAAATCCCATCTTTTGCTAATTTTTCCGCTGCTTGAAGGGCAAAATGAACACAAATTCCATAAGTAATAACGGTAATATCTTCACCTTGACGCTTTACATCTGCTTTACCAATCGGCAATGTGTAATCCTCTGTTGGAACCTCTCCTTTGATTAAACGATAAGCACGTTTATGTTCAAAGAAAATAACAGGATCATCATCACGAATTGCAGCTTTTAAAAGTCCTTTTACATCATATGGTGTTGAAGGCATAACAATTTTCAAACCTGGCTGATTCGCAAAAACTGCCTCAACTGATTGTGAATGATATAAAGCACCATGAACACCGCCGCCATATGGTGCACGGATAACGATTGGACAGTTCCAATCATTATTTGAACGATAGCGAATTTTTGCTGCCTCTGAAATAATTTGGTTTACGGCTGGCATAATAAAGTCTGCAAACTGCATTTCAGCAATTGGCCGCATTCCATACATCGCAGCTCCAATTCCAACACCAGCTATAGCTGACTCAGCGAGTGGTGTATCAAGAACACGTGCTTCACCAAATTGATCAAAAAGACCTGTTGTAGCTTTAAATACCCCACCTTTTTTACCAACATCTTCACCAAGAACAAAAACTTTTGAATCTCTTTCCATTTCTTCACGAATGGCCATCGTAACTGCATCTATATAAGAAATTACTGGCATGTTTATTCCCCCTTATAATCTCCGTAAACATATTTGAGTGCATCTTCTGGTTGCGCATAAGGAGCATTTTCAGCAAAGTCAGTTGCTTCATTTACCATTTTCATCACGCGGTCATTCATTTCTTTTTCCAATTCATCAGTCATGGCACCAACTTCTTTTAAGTAAGCACCAAATGTAATAATTGGATCGTTTGTTTTCGCTTTCGCTACTTCATCTGGTGAACGATAGGCACGATCATCATCGTCTGAGGAATGTGGTGTTAATCGGTAGCAAACAGTTTCAATTAATGTAGCACCCTCACCACGACGTCCCCGATCTGCTGCTTCCTTCGCTACTTTATAAACTTCTAATGGATCATTTCCATCTACTGTATATCCATGTATTCCATATCCAATTGCCCTATCAGAAACCTTAGCGCAACCTAATTGCTTTTCCATAGGGATAGAAATGGCATACTTATTATTTTCGCACATGAATATTACCGGTAATTTATGTACACCGGCAAAATTTGCTCCTTCATGGAAATCACCCTGATTGGATGAACCTTCACCAAAGGTAACAAATGTTACTAAGTCTTTCCCCTCCATTTTGCCTGCTAGAGCAATTCCAACAGCATGGGGAACTTGTGTGGTAACTGGTGATGAACCTGTTACGATTTTATTTTTCTTTTGGCCGAAATGCCCTGGCATTTGCCGTCCACCTGAATTTGGATCTTCTGCTTTTGCAAAAGCTGATAGCATGAGTTCTTTTGGTGTCATACCAAAGGTTAATACAACTCCCATATCCCTGTAGTATGGAAGTACATAGTCTTTCTCTTTATCTAGTGCAAAGGCCGCACCAATTTGTGCTGCCTCCTGTCCTTGACAAGAAATGACGAAGGGAATTTTCCCTGCCCTATTTAATAGCCACATCCGCTCATCAATGCGGCGTGCCAAAAGCATCGTTTCGTACATTTCTAAAACTTTCTCATCTGTTAGTCCTAATGCTTTATGACGATTTTCGGTCATCTATTTTTTACCTCCCAGTTGTTCGTATTAAAAGCGCAAGCGCCTTGGTTAGCCCCGACAAGCGCTGGCCAGCTAAAAGCGCCACGTCCTGTGGCACCGCTGGCACTTGTACATCCTGTACTTCGAAGGGGCTGGCAGTGAAGTCGCTTTTTGACTTCATTGACAGACCTGAAGCGACCTCGAGGGGCTAGGTGCTGAAGCTAGATATTAAGATTTAGGAATGTAGCGCCTTTCCATCTACAGCTAAAGCTGCTTCCCCAATTGCCTCAGAAAGAGTTGGGTGAGGGTGAATGGTATGGGCGATTTCCCAAGGTGTTGCATCTAATACCATCGCAAGACCTGCCTCAGAAATCATATCTGTTACATGCGGTCCAATCATATGCACCCCAAGAACATCATTGGTTTCTTCATCGGCAATAATTTTCACAAATCCATCAGATTCACCGTAAACAAGCGCTTTTCCGATGGCACGGAAAGAGAATTTACCAATTTTCACTTTAAAACCTTTGTCTTTTGCCTGATCCTCGGTAAGTCCTACACTTGATACCTCTGGATTGCTGTAAATGCACTTAGAAACTAAATTGTAATCCATTGGTTCAGGTGAAAGTCCCGCAATATGTTCAACAGCAATGATGCCTTCATGTGAAGCAACATGTGCAAGCTGTAAGCCGCCAATTACATCACCAATTGCATATATATGTGATTCCTTCGTTTGGAAGAATTCATTTGTAACCACAGAACCTTTTTCAATTTGAATATCAGTATTTTCAATGCCAATTCCTTCTACATTCGCCAGGCGGCCGACAGAAACAAGCAGCTTTTCTGCTTCAAAAGTTTTTTGAGAGCCTTTGATTTCAGCTGAAATCGTAACATTGTCCCCTTTCACAAGTGTTTCTGGAAGAACTTTTGCACCTGTGATTAGTTTTACACCTTTTTTCTTTATTAAACGCTGCATTTCTTTTGAAACTTCTTTATCCTCAGTAGGGATAATACGATCCGCATATTCAATAACCGTAACATCTACCCCAAAGTCAGAAAGTAATGAAGCCCATTCAATACCAATTACGCCTCCGCCCACAATAATAATGGAGCTTGGTAATGATTCTAATTCTAATGCTTCGTCAGATGAAATAACAACTTGCCCGTCAATTTCTAACCCTGGAAGTGTGCGTGGTCTTGAACCCGTTGCAACAATAACATTTTTGGGAATGAGCATTTCATTTTCAGAGCCATCGTTCATTTCAACAGAAATTGTTCCTGGCATTGGAGAGAAAATCGATGGTCCTAAAATGCGGCCCAATCCTTCATATACATCAATTTTGCCTTGCTTCATTAAATGCTGTACCCCTTTATGAAGCTGGTCAACAATTTTATGTTTACGTTTTTGAACTTTTCCAAAATCAAAAGTTACATCACTGATGGAAACACCAAAATCTTCACTATGTTTTGCGGTTGCATAAACTTCAGCACTGCGAAGCAATGCTTTACTTGGAATACAGCCCTTATGCAGGCATGTCCCACCCAATTTTCCTTTTTCGACAATTGCTGTTTTTAAACCAAGCTGTGAGGCACGAATTGCGGCAACATATCCGCCCGTACCTCCGCCAAGTATAACTAGATCATATTCTTGTGCCATTATGTTTCCTCCTTGTTAGTTTGTATGACCTGGATATATTTTAACTTCCTCTTCGTCTCTTAGAACACGTAATGCTCCTTCGGCCAATGCTTGTAATTCATTTTCACCTGGTTGGACAATTACGTCTGCAATCCAGTTAATCCTATCAGTGATTGATTTCACAAAACCTTTTCCGTAAGCTAGTCCACCCGTTAAAATGATGGCATCAACCTTACCTGATAAGACGGCACTTGCTGAACCAATTTCTTTTGCAACCTGATATGCCATAGCATCATAAATTAATTCTGCTTCTTCATTTCCATTCTCAATCATTTTTTCAACTTGAACAGCGTCGTTTGTTCCAATGTAACCGACTAGACCACCTTGTCCAACAAGCTTTTTCATGATTTCTTCACGATAGTATTCACCGGAATAACAAAGTGCAATTAAATCACCGGCTGGAACCGTACCTGCACGTTCAGGGCTAAATGGTCCGTCTCCGTGAAGTCCATTATTCACATCTATTACTTTTCCTTGTTTGTGAACACCAACTGTTATTCCCCCGCCCATATGGGTAACAATTAAA
>DATFAH010000139.1:0-3440 GCA_035254805.1 Caryophanales bacterium
ATTCTCGCAGCTTGTCCATAAATTGATCATCCAACTGCTCCCGCTCAATACCAGCCTCTATAAACAGCTCAATAACTTCATGAATCACCTTGTCATCAATATTTTCTCGCCGCTGTTTTACTGATTCTTCAATACTAGAAAGATAAGAAGCTAAAAATTCTTCCCACTTATCGTCTTCAAGAAAAAAGAAATCCAAGTATGAATCCTTCTCTAGATCAATGAACTTTTTCTTATACACTTCACGTCTTCCGTAATTTTGGTGTTGCTGCGAATATAGGCTCTGTAGATTGCTGATGAGTTGATTAAATCTCACGTCTGGCTGATACTCCCATATCTGCTAGAGCAATGATAATACCCTTTTAATCCTTCTTCGATCACGCATTTTAATACCTTCTTTATCAATAATTCATTATTCTTCACATTCCGACATCTCTCTACTTATTTTACCAAAAATTTCATTCGTTTGAATGGTTGTTATCTATTAAAATTTGCAAAATCACAAGATATTATGATGTATGAATTTTACCGGTAAATTCAATCCAACTAAATACAGTAACTAACAAGCGAGAACCGCAGTTACTAGATTCTATCCATTTTGGAGATGATCTTGTGATGCGGTTTTTCTTTTTACATTTTAAAGAAAGAGGAAATTGCAAATGAGCGAAGAGCAAAAAAAAAGCGAAGTTCAAACTATCAAACTAGATCTTTATAAAATCTATGAAATATGTGAATCACATGGTGTTTCAAAGGAAGTCATATCCGGTTTCTTAACTCTTCAAAGGAGGATCAAACATGCACAAAATTCTGCAAGAACTTAATTTGCCGGGCAGTGCTACACGTCCAGTTATTGTTCCCCGTAAATCAGGACAACCATCTTCGGAGAACAAAATTACCCTGCAATTAGAGTTACCAATTGCCGGTTTGAATCACAAACCTAGTAACAAAGAATAAAAAAATCACCTCCTGTCCATAATGGTGAAAAATGTACAGGAGGGCTATCTATGTCTAAACCTAAGATTACGAGTATTACTTACTCAGAGGAATTGCCAAAAGAATCAGCAGTCATTCTATACCGGTTGATTGAGAAACTGGTAATTGAATCTTTGCCACTTGAGCCTCACATGATTGGTTTATTCCTGCAGGATTCACTGGATGAGTTCAATAAAAACGGAAAGGAAGTTACAAATGCTAAGGAGCATAAAAAGAAATATCTTGAAGAAGAAAGATGCTGAGTACAAGCGAACGAGTTCGGGAGGACAAGATCTCAAACTGCAAACCGAGACAAATGCGGAATATTTACGTGATATTCCAGATGATGAAAAGTTAATTTTCACTGATTTTGACGTTTCTACAACGAAGATTTCAATGGATAATCGTCCTGCCTTAACACGAATGTTAAAGCTCATTGAAAGTGGGATGATTGCACGCGTGATTGTTTATGAACGAGATCGCCTTGCTAGAAATGTCTATGAATATATTTATATTGTTAAGAAGTTTTATGAACATGAGGTAGATGTAATATTTACCGCTTCGGATGCTCCACCTTTTTCTAAGGATTTGTTTTTAGAAACATGGTACGGTTTATCAGCTCAATTTGAAGGTAAAAGAATATCTTCCCGATTGTCTGATGCTCGCAAAAGAAACCCAGCATCGTTGATCGGCTATATCAAGCAGAAGGTAAACAAAGAAAATGGGACAAGTCAACGTATCTATAAGGCTGATCCAAAAAGCAGTAAAGAGATTGCTCAATTATTTGTTGATTTTTCAAAGGTAGAAAGCCGTGAGGAAATTTTCGAGGTAATTATGAAATATCGTGGTTTGCTAGACCGTAATGAATTCAGAGTCATTGATATTTTACGGACACCTTTCTTTGCTGCTCATTTTGAAGGAACAGATGGACTATTTCATAAATTGCCAAATGTGGAACCCATCATCTCACTTGACTTGTTTAAGCGTGTGCAAGAAAAACTAACAGAATTTGAGCAAGGTTTACAGCAAGGCATTTCCTTGTCGCAAAAAGCCGCTCATATGACTCCGATTTGTAGCAAATGTCATAGCGAATTAAAGTTCAAAAAAGGAAATATAGGTGAATCAGGAACATACAGCTGTTCTAAACATCGTAAGAACATTATTTCCGCAGCGGAATTAAATGAAAAGATTATTGAATCTGTGAAAGAGGTTCTCCGACAAATATCAATCAGTTCAATTGAAAAAATCACATTAAAGGCTGTTAACAACCAGATTAAGATATTAAATAAACAGTCTGAGGAATTGTTTGTTGAGCTAGAATCACTCTGCGTTAAATTCGCTAGTCTTTTTAGACCGACAGATGAGTGGAAACAGATTAAAAAACTACAGGAACGAATTGAGCAGACTAGGGAAAAATTATCAAGTACCCAAACCCAAGTTTCTTCACTACAACTGGTGAAAGATGAGATACGGTTAATTATTGAACGAGTTGAGCAAGGATTAAAGCAGCTACATGAAAAAGACTATCTTGAATTAGCTGAATTGCTCATTTCTAGTATTAAGATACAAGATAATTATGTTCTTTTTCACTACTACTTTAGTGACTTTTTTTGCAAAATGGAGGATATGGCTCATGTCACCAATAAATAAGAAACTCCTAAAAGATGCTATTGGTATTGCAAGGGTTTCATACAAAGATCAACTACTAAACGCGTCAATTGAAACCCAATTGGAAGAAATAAGACTTCGAGCAGAGAAAGAAGGCTATAACATTGTTGAAGTTTTTGTAGATGGAGCCAATAGTGCGTATCATAAGGTTGTAACTAAGCGACAGGCGATGAATGACCTATTAGAAGCAACTTTATCCACTGACAAAAATATCGAAGCCATTTTCTTTTATGAAGAATCGCGGTTATCCCGCCAATTCTATGATTTCACCTTATTTATTTATGATGTAATTAAGAGAGAGAAACCACAGGTCAAATTTTTCTCCACGTTGCACCGCGGCGAATGGAATCCTTACGATTTACTGTCCGTCGTAAATTTTGCTACAGCTGCTAACCACGCTGTCACTTTATCTCGGCGGGCAAAGGATGCACAGAAAACAGTTCTTTCGAAGCAGGAACGCCCCGGTTCACCTACACCATACGGTTATAAGCTAAGATACTCTCTATCAGCCGATGAAAATGAAAAACCGTCACGAAAAGAAAAAGGAGAGCAGGTCATTGATGAAGATCCTGCAACGATTGTTTTGTTCATCTTCTACCTAGCATCTTGGGGCCACAGTCAAAGAACCATTGCTGATTTATTAAATGCAGCCAATATTCCCTCTCCAGAAGGGAAATCATGGAGCAGCGGAACTATAGACTATATTTTAGATAATGATCAATATCTTGGTCACTTACCGTGGAACATACGTTCAAGTCGTAATACAAGCCGCAAAAGGCAGCGTGGTGAATACGATTTGATTT
>DATFAH010000140.1:0-2116 GCA_035254805.1 Caryophanales bacterium
CACCCCAGTTAGTTTATTTTGAACCAAAGGCGTTAGATTACCCACTTGGGATAGAATTGAAAAAAAATTTTGATCAAATGGGATTGGAAATTCGCTTTACCACTTCACATAATCAAATAAGAGATCTTCCAGGGGAGACTGATTTCCAAAAGTATCGGATTGCGAAATCTACACTTGTTGTAGGGATAAGAAAAACGCTTAAATTTGATACTTCTAAACCATCGGCAGAGTATGCAATTCCTTTTGCAACTGGATGTATGGGTCACTGCCACTATTGTTATTTACAAACCACGATGGGAAGTAAACCATATATCCGCACGTATGTTAACATTGATGAAATATTAGAAGCAGCTGAACAATACATGGAGGATCGAGCACCTGATGTCACGAGGTTTGAAGCCTCTTGTACTTCTGATGTAGTGGGTGTAGATCACTTAACACATACATTAAAAAGGGCTATAGAATATTTTGGGGAATCAGAACATGGAAAATTGCGGTTTGTTACTAAGTTTCATCATATTGATCATTTATTGGATGCCAAACATAATGGAAAAACAAGATTTCGATTTAGTATCAATGCTGATTATGTCGTCAAAAATTTTGAGCCGGGAACATCGCCTTTAGTAAAACGGATTGAAGCAGCAGGTAAAGTAGCAAAAGCAGGATATCCACTTGGATTTATTGTGGCACCTATTTACCTCCATGAAGGATGGCAGGATGGGTATGATCAAATGTTTGAACGTCTTGAAGGGGAGCTACCAATAGACGCAAGAAACGATATAACATTTGAATTTATCCAGCATCGGTTTACAAAACCGGCCAAAAAAGTAATTGAAAAAAACTATCCTATGACAAAATTAGAATTAGATGAGGAAAAAAGAAGATATAAATGGGGGAAATATGGAATTGGAAAATATGTTTATCAAAAAGAGGAGGAAGAGGATATTAAGGAACATCTATACACAAGTATGAAAAAATTCTTCCCAAATGCCAAATTGGAATATTTCACTTAAAGGAAAATAGCACAAATTTTTTTATATGGAGGGAAATGAATATGAATATTCGTGAAGGTTTAATTCCTACTGTATTAGGTTCGGCCGTAACAGCAACAGGTTACGCATTAAAACAAAAACGCCGTTCAAACAAAATGGTTGCCAATACTGTATTTGGATTTGGATTAGCACACATCGTCTTAGGAGTAATCGACCTTGTAGAACATCGTCATTAATATATAAAAGCGAGCACTATGTGTTCGCTTCTTTTTTTTGTTTAATTAGCTGATTTTCTGATTTCCAAAAAATAATTGTTAAAATTACTAGAAAAGAGATAAACATTAGTTGATTACATATTCATTGGCTTGGTATAATAAGGTGTTTTTAAAGTATTGAGGAGGAACGTTTATTTATGTCAGTTGAAATAGGCAGCAAGGTGCAAGGCAAGGTAACAGGGATTACTAATTTCGGAGCATTTGTGGAATTGCCAGGAGGCGCAACGGGTCTTGTACACATTAGTGAGGTAGCGGACAGCTATGTAAAAGACGTGAATGAGCATCTCAAAGTTGGGGATCAGGTTTTAGTAAAAGTAATTAGCGAAAAAGATGGAAAAACAGCTTTGTCCATCAAAAAAGCAATAGATAAACCTGAAGGGCATACTTCTTCTTATTCTCAGCGTCCATCACGTCCAGGAAGAAATGATAGCCGTTCAAAAGGTAACTTCAAACAAAAGGAAAATTTCGAAGATAAATTAGCTAAGTTCTTAAAGTCAAGTGAAGAAAATTTATCTTCCCTTAAGCGCAACACAGAAACAAAACGTGGCGGTAGAGGCGGAAGACGCGGATAAACATAACAAGTTAGAGACAAGCCAGATGTGGCTTGTCTTTATTATATGGTCGAATATATTGATGATTTTTTTTTTTTTGAGCATAAATTTAAGTGTTTTTGATTCATTTTTGTTTTCCTTTTATTGTAATATCAAAAAATGAAACACTTCATTGATATAGTTTGGAAAACAGCAATGAAATTATTCTAGGTATTATCTGTTAAATAATCGTTCGTATTATTATTGATAATCCCAAAATTTCAAAATATCTAGAGTGGATGTAGGCTCCTTTTTGACT
>DATFAH010000141.1:0-2643 GCA_035254805.1 Caryophanales bacterium
TAATGGGCGTTTAGTGCGAAATGTCGTCGAAGAAGCTCGTAGAAAACAGTCAAGAAGATTAATGAATGATGGAGGAATGGATACACTTACATCTGAAGAATTGCGTTTATTGATTCCTAAGGATTTTGGTTATACCGAACAGGAGCAATTTGATTTAGAAAAAGAATTATCTAAGATTGTTGGTAATGAAAAAGTTAAAGATTTTATTCGTCAATTAGCAGCTCAAATTAAAGTACAAAAGTTGCGAAAACAACAGGGAATTAAATCTCCATCTGGACAAACATTGCATATAATCTTTTCGGGAGATCCTGGTACGGGAAAAACAACTATTGCTCGAATTTTGGGCCATATGTTAAAGGATCTAGGTGTTTTAAAAAGTGGACACTTGATTGAAACAGACAGAAGTGGTTTAGTCGCTGGTTATACAGGTCAAACAGCTGAAAAAACAAACGATATTATTTCTCAAGCTTTAGGAGGAATCTTATTTATTGATGAAGCTTATGCTCTAGCAAGTGGGGGACCAGGTGACTTTGGAAAAGAGGCTATTGATACCCTTGTAAAGGGAATGGAAGATCATCGAGATAATTTACTTGTTATACTTGCTGGCTATGAAGAAGATATGGAACAATTTTTACAAACCAATGCTGGTTTACGATCTCGTTTTCCAAATAAGTTTAACTTTGAAAATTATTCTTTAGTTGAAATGCTAAAAATTGCTCAAATAATTATAAAAAATAAAGGGTTAAAGGTTTCAAAGGGAGGATTTCAAACGTTAAAAAACGAACTTCTACCTGCTGTGGGTAATAGGGAAGCTGGTAATGGCAGGTTTGTTAGAAATTTAATTGAGAAAGCTGATCGTAATCAGAATTTACGAATTTCAAAAATGGAGAATCCTTCTAAAGAAGAATTAATCACACTAATTTCTGATGATTTTAAAGGAGGGGTTTAATATGAAAAAAGGGGTAGCAATACTTTTTGTTTTTATTTCAACTTTATACTTTTATTCATATGCAGTCTTTAATATATATGAATTAGTTATGATTGTAATAAAAGGAAATTTTGTTGATAAATTCGAATTTGGCTTTTGGGGTACATTTGGGTTCCCAATTCTTGTGCTAATTGTAGGGTCAGTCTTAAATTTCCATAAAAATAGTCCTGTTCTATTTCCTTTTTACATTTTATCGGTAGGAATGTTTTGGGGAATGCAAATTTCCTTGGCCATTGTTCATCTAGGTTTTGGACAAGGATCAACAATTGTTCAACAAGCTGTTTTTTTAATTCTTGGGCTAATTGGTTTTATTGCAACAAGATGGGGAGTTTGTCACTATATATATAAACATCATGAGGCAGGAACATATTAAAAAGCAAAAGGGCGTCGTAATAAACGCTCTTTTGCTTTTTAAATCCTTACCTTACCGTAACGTACCAAACCATACCATACCTTACCGCACCCCACCATACCCTACCAACACCTAACCGTACCTGATTTTAATTTGACCTATCTCTTCAGCAATAGGGTGGTCATTCCTATTGAACAGATTAAAATCTGTTTCGAATTATCCTTTCCATACTTGATCGCGCCAATTTGAATCAATTATCCCATCTTTTAAGGCATTTGCTATCATTCCTTGATGTCTATTGTCAGCTCTTAAAACATGACATCTACGGCAAAGTGTTCTTAAATTTTTAAACTGATTAGTGCCTAATTTACCAGATTGAATGTGGTCGATATGACAATTTTCTAAAGTAACAGAAATTCCACACCTAACACATTTTTTCCCATCTCTCTCCCAAATAGCAGGACGAATGTTTTTGGCCCAAATTTCAATAGGTGGTCTTTTTTTAGGCACTATAATCACTTACTTCAAAGGAAGATAGATCATATCTACCAAACCCTATTTTCCTGCCATCTCCAAGTCCAGCATAAATGCCAGCATCCCGACAAATACTCTCCATTTGTCTTTCATTAATTAAGGTTTCTTCCCAAGCGATTTCGAATGATGCCTCCCAGCCAACATTTACAGCTAGTCTATATCTAATGTTTCTTGCTCTGGTTCTTGGCATAAAAACAGATCGTGCATCAATATATACTGGTTGTGTAGAATCTTTTGTAATTGCATTAATATCCGTGAGGAATTGATTTAATAAAATTTGATTATCTAAAATTTGTAAAGTTGATGCTATTGTGGGCTGAAACGTAGAACGACCACCATTTTTAGTATAGCGAGCGCCTTCACGAATATTTCCGAATACTTGGCTGGGATCTAAGTATAGTTGCCCATCTTTAGTTGCAGAATAGGAAGTTTTCCATTCGTCCGGGTTATTTCCAGCTACACCTGTTTTTTTTACTCTTTCCAATGGAATTGAATCCAAGGTGAAATTGTTAAACAGTAAAGGCCTTTTTCCTACAATTTTTACTTTTGCATGTATAAATGCCAAAATATCGCCTCCTTTGAGGATAGTTTACCCATCAATACCATTATTATCCAACAGAAAATTACTTGGGGCATAAGAGTTTTAATGGCAAATTGAATTTTCCTTCGTAACAATAAATATAAATTTATTTTTATTTACCTAGATTGGTAAGTAAGTTATACTAATTATATAATTTAGAAGTGGAGGTAATAAACAATGTTGATAAAT
>DATFAH010000142.1:0-2495 GCA_035254805.1 Caryophanales bacterium
TTTCTAAAAATAAAGAAAAGGGGGGTGAAACAGTGATAAGGCATCTTTATACGTATTTAGTATTATTCGCAACATTAATGATGGTAATAGGTGGGGGTATTTCCGTTTTTATGGCTACAGCTGATTTAATCAGTCCGCCAAGCTATTTCCAAAGCTACCAGGATTATAAGCAATCAAGAGTAACAGAAAAAGTGGAACAACAGGACAATATTACGGAAAAAGAAAGACGAGCAGATTACGAGCAGGCAGTTAAGGAT
This sequence comes from Caryophanales bacterium, assembly GCA_035254805.1. Lineage (GTDB taxonomy): Bacteria > Bacillota > Bacilli > Bacillales > Cytobacillaceae > JAUZPL01. The sequence goes on from DATFAH010000142.1 coordinate 258, forward strand.
GAAAAAGAAAGAGTAAGGCAAAGTGCCAAGAATCAAATCATAAAGAGCTTAGGATTTATCGTTATTCCACTGCCAGTGTTCCTCTATTTTAATAAATTAAGGAAAAAACAAGCTGATATATAAGGTAAACGCTGCAGAATGATTTCTGCAGCGTTTTCGATTATTTCACTGCACTTGGCAGTTTATGAATATACTTAAGGGCTTGGCCTGTTCCGATGGCAACGGATTCCAAAGGACTTGGAGCAAGATGAACAGGAACGACGATTTCTTTACTTAGCCAATCTTCCATTCCCTTCAATAGGGACCCACCTCCTGTTAAAATAACGCCACGGTCGACGATATCACCACTGAGTTCAGCTGGACAATCCTCAAGAGTTGCACGAATGGCTTCTAATATATGCGAAAGAGATTCCTTCATCGCATTTTGAATTTCATAGGATGATAGAGTAATGGTTTTTGGAAGACCTGTAACAAGATCACGACCGCGAATTTCCATCGAAATCTCTTCATGATCCACAAGAGCATACCCAATTTCCACTTTAATGTTCTCGGCTGTTCTTTCGCCTATTAAAACATTATACTCCTTGCGAACATGTTGGATAATATCATCATCAAGCCTGTCCCCGCCAATTCGAATCGAATGGCATGCCACAATTCCTCCGAAAGAAATAATCGCGACTTCTGTTGTGCCCCCACCGATATCGACGACAACGTTAGCAACCGGCTCATCGACTGGTAGACCAGCTCCGAGTGCAGCCGCAACAGGTTCCTCGATCAGATGGACTTTTTTGGCCCCAGCGTTTTTTACAGCATCTTGAATAGCTCTTCTTTCCACACTTGTGGAGCCTGACGGTGTACAAATCACAACATTTGGTTTACGAATCGCAAACCCGCCCTTTTTAGATGCTTTTCTCATAATGTGTTTAAGCATATCTGTTGTTATATCAAAATCGGCAATGACCCCATCCTTTAATGGGCGGATTGCCACAATTTTTTCAGGTGTTTTTCCAATCATTTCTTTCGCTTCAAGACCAACTGCCAAAATATTCTTTGTTTGAGTATCAATCGCCACAACGGAAGGTTCGTTTAGGGCGATCCCTTTATTCTTACTATAAACCAAAATATTTGCTGTACCTAAATCAATCCCAATCTCAGAAGTTGAGAACATATTTTCACCTTTTTCTAATAGTTTTCATTGTATATGAGCAGAAAACAGGAAATATATTTCCACTCCATATCATAAGTTTCTTTAACCCTAACATGAATTTGAGGGTAGGATTGTCTTTGTAAATGAACCGTTAACGTAATGTAATGAACTATGAAAACATTAGTTAAATTGGATATTTGTGTAAAAAATTAAATGTTATAGATACGCATAAAAATAATTTTTATTGTGCATACTGAATTGATGTTCAACTGCTTTTCATTTTTGTGTTACGATAAATATGTAAAGAGAAAAATAAAGGTAGAGTGAAGAAATTGGATTCAAAACAAAAGTTATTGGTCATTATCGGGCCAACAGCAGTTGGAAAAACGAAGCTGAGCATTGAACTAGCACATCGGTATAATGGCGAAATCATTAGCGGCGATTCCATGCAAATATATAAGGGAATGGATATTGGAACGGCAAAAATCAAAGAGGAAGAAATGGAGGGTATTCCCCATCATTTAATTGATATAAAAGAACCGAATGAAAGCTTTTCTGTCGCAGAATTTCAAGGACTCGTTAGAGCGAAAATTGCGGAAATAAGCAAACGGGGAAAATTACCGATGATCGTTGGTGGTACAGGGCTTTATATCCAATCTGTTATTTATGATTATCAGTTTTCAGATGCTCCTTTGGATGAAGAGTTACGCCTGCAACTTGAAGAAAGGGCGAAGGAAATAGGAAGTGTTGCACTCCATCAGGAATTATCCAAGATAGATCCAGAAAGTGCCCGATGCATTCATCCGAATAATGTAAGAAGAGTAATCCGAGCCATTGAAGTTTTTCACACTTCTGGAAAATCATTAACGGAAATACAGAAAGAGCAACAACCTGATTTATTATACGATACAGCACTTGTTGGTTTGACGATGGAGCGGGAAATGCTTTATAATCGCATAAATGCAAGAGTAGGTTTAATGTTAGAGGAGGGACTTATAAAGGAAGTCGGTCAATTGCATCATTCCGGCCTCAGGAACTGTCAATCCATCCAAGCCATTGGATATAAAGAAATATATGATTATTTTGATGAC
>DATFAH010000143.1:0-5527 GCA_035254805.1 Caryophanales bacterium
TTTATTTACTTTATAACGTTTCCGATTTTACCACCTTCCTATTTACATACCCAATTTAGATTTTTTTCTTTCGAAATAAGATAAAATAGAATTCAATTAGCTAAAAATTGAGAGAATAATGAGAGACAGACTGATAAATTATCCTCTTTTCCTTACTAATGCTTGATTTTGACAGGGGTAAATGTTTATCATTAGAGGGACAAATTTTACTCTCGTCTGTGAAGTGTTAACAGACTTCATTTATAAGTTAAAATGAATAGGAAAAGAGGAGAAAATATGAATTTTGAATTATCAGCAGAACAGCAAAAAATACAGCAAGAAGCTCGTGAGTTTGCTGACAAGGTGATTGCCCCCCGCAGCATCGAATTAGATGAAACTGCAAAATTTCCGCTAGATATTTTTAAACAAATTGGTGAAAAAGGCTGGTTAGGTATTCCTTTCGCAAAAGAATACGGTGGCATGGGAAGTGATACATTAACTTATTCCATTGTTGCTGAAGAAATTGGCCGTGCAAACTTAAGCGTTGGTCTAAGCTATGTAGCAGCTGTTTCCATCGGTGCCTCCCCTATTGCGATGTATGGAACAGAAGAACAAAAGCAGCAATTCCTTGTTCCATTAGCCCAAGGAAAAGAACTTTCTTCATTTGGGTTAACAGAAGTAAATGCAGGTTCAGATGCAGGCGGTGTCGAAACAACAGCCGTACTTGATGGTGATGAATACGTTCTAAATGGTGTAAAGCGCTGGATTACAAACTCTAATTATGCATCTGTGATAACGGTTGCCGCTGTTACTGAAAAACATACAAATGGCCGTAAACGGATTTCTTCCTTTATTGTACCTACTAATATACCTGGTATTAGTGTATCCAGTCCTTACAGAAAAATGGGTGCCAGAGCGTCTGACACAGGTGAAGTTGTTTTAAATAACGTTCGAATTCCAAAAGAAAATTTACTTGGACGCCCTAACTTTGGTATGAAGCAGTTCTTAACAATCTTAAATGGCGGCAGAATTTCGATTGCAGCAATTTCAGTTGGTCTTGCCCAAGCAGCATTGGATAAAGCACTTGCACATGCAAAAGAGCGTAAGCAATTTGGAAGACCTATTTCTGATTTTCAAGCGATTCAATTTAAACTTGCTGATATGGCAATGGAAATAGAACTAGCACGAAATATGGTCTATAAAGCAGCTTGGTTGAAGGATCAAGGGAAACCGTATATCAAAGAATGTGCTTACGCTAAATTATTTGCTTCTGAAACAGCGTTCCGCTCATCTAACCAAGCACTACAAATTCTTGGCGGAACAGGTTACATGCAAGAAGCAGAAGTTGAGCGCTACCTTCGTGATGCTAAAATCCTAGAAATTGGTGAGGGCACTTCTGAAATTCAGCGTTTAGTCATTGCACGCCAGTTAGGCTGTTAGATTAAAAGGAGTAGTGCAGTGGCATTGGGTTACCTTATAGGGGAGTTTTTCTGCCTTTCGGGTACCAATCAGCTGCTTTAGTTACCTTTTTGAGCATTTTTTACGCATTACGGGTACCATAACAGAACTTTATGCTCCTAGAAACCCAAATTAGTATTTCAGTTTTAAAAAATTAATAAGGAGAATTTCAAATGAGTGAAATTAAAGCAGGAATTACCGGTATTATTCAAAGTATAGAGATCACAGCTGGTGACTCTATTTCAGTTGGTCAAGTTGTATTCAACATTGAATCCATGAAAATGATTATCCCAGTGGAATCTACTGAAGCTGGAACAATTAGTGAAATTAAAGTAAGCACTGGTGATTTTGTTAATGAAGGCGATGTGCTTGCAACACTTGTATAAAGGGGAGGTACATAAATGGCTACCCCTCTTATAAAATATGAACAAATGGATGGTTCAATCGTAAAATTAACACTAAATCGATCAGAAGCTGCGAATGCATTATCCAGCAAATTGATCAGTGACCTTACAGTAGCCTTGGATGATACAGCTGCACAAGGTGATGTTCGTTGCATTATCTTAACAGGGACCGGTGAAAAGGCCTTTTGTGCAGGTGCAGACCTTAAAGAACGGTTAGCAATGACAGAAGAGGAAGTTCCATTAGCTGTTGCAAAAATTGGAGCATTGACATCTAAAATTGCTTCCATGCCTATTCCTGTTGTTGCTGCCCTAAACGGTGTCGCTTTCGGTGGTGGATTGGAAATTGCCTTGGCATGCGATATCCGCATAGCCAGTAATTCAATCCAAGTGGGCCTAACCGAAACAGGTCTCGGCATTATTCCTGGCGCTGGGGGAACCCAGCGCCTGCCGCGTCTTATTGGTGAAGGTAATGCCAAAAATATGATTTTACGGGCAAAAAGAATATCTGCAACTGAAGCATATCGCATTGGGCTTTTACAAGAAATTTATCCTCAAGATGAATTAGAGACCATGGCTTATCAAATTTCCCATGAAATTGCCCGTAATGGTCCAATTGCGGTTGTACAGGCAAAACAGGCTATTAATGATGGAATGCAGGTCCCTTTAGATGAAGGATTAACAATTGAAAAATCATGTTATCAAACCACTATTGCAACCGTTGACCGCGTAGAAGGATTGCGTGCATTCCAGGAAAAAAGGCCACCAGTATACATAGGGAAATAAGGAGGCGTATCATGTCCCAACAAGAAAGTTATCTAGAAAGAATTGAACGTATCGTTAAAGGCGGTGCCGAGAAATACCATGAAAGCAATGCAGAAAAAGGTAAGATGTTTGTCCGTAAACGTTTAGAAATGTTGTTTGATCATGGCATTGATGCTGAAGATGGCTTTTTTGCCAACAGCGAGGCTAACGGACTTCCAGCAGACGGTGTTGTGACAGCGATGGGGAAAATAAATGGACAAACTGTCTGTGTGATTGCAAATGATTCAACGGTCAAAGCAGGGTCATGGGGAACGCGAACTGTTGAAAAAATTATTCGCATGCAAGAAACTGCTGAGAAACTGCAAGTACCGTTACTATACCTTGTTGATTCTGCTGGTGCCCGTATTACAGATCAAGTTGAAATGTTCCCAGGCCGCCATGGTGCTGGCCGAATTTTCTACAATCAGGTGAAATTATCTGGAAAAATTCCGCAAATTTGCTTATTGTTTGGGCCTTCTGCAGCAGGTGGTGCCTATATCCCTGCATTTTGCGACATCGTGATCATGGTTGAAGGAAATGCCTCTATGTACCTTGGTTCCCCACGTATGGCTGAGAAAGTAATTGGCGAAAAAGTGTCCCTTGAACAGATGGGTGGAGCCCGGATGCATTGCAGCATTTCTGGCTGTGGTGATGTCCTTGTCAAATCCGAAGAAGAGGCCATTCAGTATGCCCAAAAATACTTAACCTATTTCCAAATGGATATTGAACCTGTTGAACCGAAACTAATGGCTGAAAAAATGGCAAACTTAGTACCGACCAATCAAAATGCCCCATTCAATATGTATACATTTATTGATGGGATCATTGATGAAAGGTCATTTTGTGAAATTAAAAAATTATTTGCTCAGGAACTCATTACAGGTCTAGCTCGAATCAACGGTAAACCAGTCGGTATCATTGCAAATCAATCCATCGCAAAGGGTGGTGTATTGTTCCCGGATTCTGCTGATAAAGCAGCGAAATTCATTCAACTTTGTGATGCCTTTGATATTCCATTGCTATTTCTTGCCGATGTGCCAGGTTTCATGATCGGCTCCCAAGTCGAAAGAGCCGGTATTATTCGACACGGAGCAAAAATGATTGCAGCAGTGAGTGAGGCAACAGTGCCAAAAATTTCTGTTGTTGTGCGTAAAGCATATGGTGCGGGCCTATACGCGATGGCTGGTCCAGCTTTTGAACCTGATTGCTGCCTGGCACTCCCTACTGCAAAAATCGCTGTTATGGGGCCTGAAGCAGCCATAAATGCTGTTTATGCAAACAAAATAGCGGAATTGAAAGAAGAAGAACGGGCTGCTTTTATCCTTGAGAAGCAGAAGGAATATGAAGCAGACATAGACATTTATCGATTAGCATCCGAATTGGTTATTGATGGGATCATTCCGCCTGAGAAACTCCGTAGTGAACTCATTACTCGTTTTGCTGCATATCAAACTAAATATTTAGCATTTAGCGACCGTAAACACGGCGTGAACCCAGTTTAGGAGGCTAGCCTAAAGATGAAAGTAAAATCCTCCCGCTTTCCAAAATTCTATAAGAAAACGATGGAAGAGCGTCTAAAAATGCTTGCCGACTATGCTGATTTAACAAAAGAAGAGCTTGCAGCACTCTCAAGCCAAGGGGCACTCTCATTAGACCAAGCTGACAAAATGGTTGAAAATGCAATTGGTATTTATTCATTGCCATTAGGTCTTGGCCTCAATTTTCTAATAAATGGTCGCGATTATGCGATTCCAATGGCAGTTGAAGAGCCTTCTGTTATTGCAGCTGTCAGTTCGATGGCTAAGCTCATACGCGAGGCAGGTGGTTTTCAAACAGAGGCATCAGAAAGGCGTATGATTGGGCAAATTCAAGTGGTAAACGTTCCTGATTTCAACCATGCCACAGCAGAACTTATGAAACATCAAGCTGATCTAGTTCAAAAAGCAAATAACGCCCACCCCTCACTAAAAAAACGAGGTGGTGGTGCACTTGAAATTGCTATCCGTTTGCTGAATCAAGAACCAAATGCAATCTTCCCTCCAATGCTTGTTGTGCATTTAATGGTAAATACACAGGAAGCTATGGGGGCAAACATGGTCAACACGATGGTGGAAGCTATTGCACCAACTGTTGCAAAACTTACCGGTGGAGAAGTTCATCTTCGTATTTTGTCCAATTTCGTGGATGAATGTGTAGCTACTGCCCGTTGTGTGGTTGCCCCCCACCTACTCTCAACAGGCGAATACAGTGGTGAAGAGGTTCGGGATCGGCTCATTTCAGCCTATCAATTCGCAGCATCAGATATTTACCGGGCCGTCACTCACAATAAAGGGGTCATGAACGGTGTAGACCCTGTAGTGATTGCTTCCGGCAATGACTGGCGTGCAGTTGAAGCTGCGGCCCATGCATACGCATCTCGTCATGGTCATTATGGCTCTATGACGACTTGGACAATTGATGATGATGGTAATCTTTGCGGAGAACTAACACTTCCAATGCCAGTTGGAACAGTTGGTGGAAGTATCCGAGTACATCCTATTGCTAAATTAACTCAAAAAATTACAGGAATTCAGTCCGCTCGTGAACTGAGCCAACTCATCGTTGCCGTTGGGCTCGCACAAAATCTAGGAGCTATTAAAGCCCTCGCAACAGATGGAATTCAAAAAGGACATATGGCACTTCAAGCCCGTTCACACGCAATGGTTGCAGGTGCAACAGGAACTCTTGTTGATATCATTGCCGAACAATTAGTAGCATCTGGAGAAATCAATTCTAGTAAGGCTGAAGAATTATTAAAGGAATACACAAGTAAATAATCACATGAAAAGCGATTCTGTTTATACAGAATCGTTTTTAGCTTTACTTACAGATTAATATTTTGTATA
>DATFAH010000144.1:0-6558 GCA_035254805.1 Caryophanales bacterium
TTAGTTTTTTTAAAGAAAAGGTCCTTATTATTTCAAAAAAGTAAAAAAGGTAAAAACTCAAATTAATCAAACGTTTGATTAAATTGAGACTATCCCAATAGCATCTTGGAATTAGTGGGAAGTACAATTTGCTAAGTAAAAATTATTATTTTTATATCAATATAAGAAAAAGGGGCCGGAAATTTCTGTCCTTTTGCCCAAATGAATAAAATCATGTAAACTAGAGATAGATTATACATCCTTAGGATTGATATCCTAAGGTTTTTTGTACGTAAAAATGGTTATAAAAATAAAAGGTGATAAACATGTATGAAATAAAAACCAGTAATCCTGAACAAACATCACAGTTTGCTGAAAAATTGGCTCAAAACCTTATGCCTGGCACTGTCATTGCCCTTGAGGGGGATTTAGGTGCAGGTAAAACCACCTTCACAAAAGGCTTGGCTCGTGGACTTGAAATAAAAAGAACAGTTAATAGTCCGACCTTTACTATTATTAAAGAGTATAATGGAAGATTGCCGCTCTATCATATGGATGTGTATCGGGTGAAAGATGCTTTTGAGGATTTGGGATTTGATGAATATTTTGAGGGTGAAGGTGTCACGGTTGTCGAGTGGGCCCACCTGATAAATGAGCAGCTACCAACTGAGAGGCTAACCATCTACTTATACCATGAAAACCAAGATGAGAGAAAAATCGTCCTCGTACCAAATGGAAAAAGATATGAAGAATTATGTAGGGAGGTGCTCGCATGACCATATTAGCCATTGATACTTCTAATAATGCTTTAGGAGTGGCCCTTTTTGATGAGGATAGGGTACTTGGTGAATACATTACAAATATGAAAAAGAATCACTCTGTTCGGATTATGCCTGCCATACATACATTACTAAAGGATTGCGACCGGGCACCAGCAGATCTTACCAGGATTGTTGTCGCCAAAGGACCAGGTTCTTACACGGGGGTAAGAATCGGGGTGACCATAGCAAAAACACTTGCATGGGCCTTAAATATCCCACTTGTTGGTGTTTCAAGCTTAGAAATACTAGCCTCAGGAGTCGGGCGTTATTTTAATGGCTATATTTCGCCTATTTTTGATGCTAGAAGAGGCCAAGTATATACAGGGTTATACCAATATGAAAATGGTTCAATTACTACGGTTGAACAGGACAAGCTAGTCATGCTGGCAGATTGGGCAGAAAAATTAAAAACCTCTATAAAGCCTATTTTATTTATTGGAAATGATTTAGCAATTCATCAAGAAGCAATTCAAACGATCATGGGCTCTCAAGCCGTGTTTGCAGCCGTTACAGAGCATAACCCTCGTCCCTCTGAGCTAGCCATTTTAGGTAAAAATCAACCGGGTGAAGACATCCATTCTTTTGTTCCAAATTATATTCGTTTGGCTGAAGCTGAAGCAAAATGGCTAGAAGCAAAAGGACAAATGTAAAAAGGGGAAGGTAATAAAGAAATGGTACATTCATATCATTTTCGTTATATGAAGGAAGAGGACATTGATCAAGTAATGGAAGTAGAGCATGCGTCTTTTACTGTCCCATGGAGCCGTGACGCTTTTTATAATGAATTAACCAATAATCAGTTTGCAACCTATATTGTTTTAGAGGAAAACAATAAGATTATTGGCTACTCTGGTGTTTGGATTGTGATTGATGAGGCACATGTTACAAATATAGCTATTTTGCCGGATTACAGAGGAAAAAAACTAGGTCAAATCATGATGAGTAAGTTAATTGAGATTGCCAAGGAGAAAGGTGCAAAAAGCATGACTCTGGAAGTTCGGGTTTCAAATGATCCAGCACTTGCCCTCTATCGTAAATTTGGTTTTCAAAATGGCGGGATTCGAAAAAATTATTATTCAGATAATCAAGAAGATGCATTAGTAATGTGGGTGAGATTATGAAAAAAGACCTGTTGATCATGGGAATAGAAACAAGCTGTGATGAAACAGCTGTGGCCATTATTAAAAATGGACGTGAAGTAGTTGCCAATGTGGTTGCCTCTCAAATAGAAAGCCATAAACGATTTGGCGGAGTTGTACCGGAAATTGCCTCAAGACATCATGTTGAACAAATCACGATTGTGTTAGAAGAGGCGATGAATCAAGCTGGTATCCGGTATCAAGAATTGGACGGAATTGCGGTAACCGAAGGTCCAGGTTTAGTGGGAGCCCTTTTAATAGGCGTGAATGCGGCAAAAGCATTGGCTTTTGCACATAATCTTCCACTTGTACCAGTCCATCATATAGCGGGACATATTTATGCCAACCGTTTAGTAACAGAGATGAAATTTCCGTTATTAGCGCTTGTGGTTTCAGGTGGACATACCGAGCTTGTGTATATGAAGGAGCATGGCCATTTTGAAGTAATAGGAGAAACTAGAGATGACGCTGCCGGTGAAGCCTACGATAAGGTGGCCCGGACATTAAATATGCCATATCCAGGTGGCCCGCATGTGGACCGATTGGCACATGTTGGAAATCCAACGATTGATTTACCGAGAGCATGGCTTGAGGAAGGTTCCTATGATTTCAGCTTTAGCGGTTTAAAATCTGCAGTTATCAACACTGTCCACAATGCGGAGCAGCGCGGGGAAGTGATCCAACCAGAAGACCTGGCAGCGAGCTTTCAAGCGAGTGTAATCGAAGTGTTAGTGAAAAAGGCAGAAAGAGCTGTGGATGAATATGGGGTAAAACAACTTCTATTAGCTGGCGGTGTGGCGGCCAATAAAGGATTAAGAAAAGCTTTGGAAGAGACATTTGGGGATAAAGCAGATGTAGAGCTTGTTATTCCGCCCCTGTCTTTATGTACCGATAATGCGGCTATGATTGCAGCTGCTGGAACGGTAATGTTTGAAAGAGGAAAAAGAGCAGAGCTTTCACTCAATGCTAATCCTGGACTTGATATTGAAAAATATAATGATTAAGCTCTTCTTTTCGGAGAAGGGCTTTTTTTGTGGATATTTATTTTAAAAAAATGGAGATGTGTTGTTGATTTTGTGGATAACCATGTGAATAGCTGTTGATAATGTGGATAAATTAGACGATATTTGTGGATAATGTGGAAAAGTGAAATAGGATTAGTAATATTACCATTTCAATTGTGAATAAAATTGTGGAAAAAGGGCGGGATCTAAGTCTCCGCCCTTCATTCTGCAAGTTCTGCCCATGTTTCCATTAATTCTTCTAGTTCTGCTTTTGCCTGTTCATTTTTTTGATTAATATCAATGACCTTTTCATGGTCTTGGAAAATTTCAGGCTCACAAAGTTGCTGCTCAAATTCTCGGATTTGATTTTCGAGCTCTTCAATTCTTACTTCTATTTCTTCAAGTTTTCGCTTTCGCTGGCGCTCTAATTTTTTACTTTCCTTATCCTGCTGGTAAGAGTTTTTCACTTGAATTTCCACTTGTTTTTTCGCGTTCGCAGCTTCCTCGAGAGCTTTAAGTTCCTCTTGTTCCATTTTCTTTTCGATATAGTAGTCATAGTCGCCAAGATAGGCTGTACTGCCGTCTACTTTTAGCTCCAAAACCTTTGTTGCGATTCGATTGATAAAATATCGGTCATGGGAAACAAATAAAATGGTCCCAGGGTAGTCAATTAAAGCATTTTCAAGTACTTCTTTGCTATCAAGGTCAAGATGGTTGGTTGGCTCGTCCAAAATGAGGACATTGGCTTTTTCCAGCATTAATTTTGCAAGGGCAAGCCGTGCTTTTTCACCACCGCTTAAAGAAGAGACAATTTTTAAAACATCATCCCCTGAAAATAAGAAGTTACCTAAAACGGTCCGGATTTCTTTTTCATTTTTTAACGGATAGTCATCCCAAAGCTCGTTTAAAACTGTTTTATTGGAGGTTAGTTCCGCCTGCTCTTGATCATAATAGCCAATCTCAACGTTTGTCCCGTATTGAATCGTTCCTGAAAGGGCCGGCAGTTTTTTGATGATCGTTTTTAATAAAGTGGATTTGCCAATTCCATTTGGGCCCACTAACGCAATGCTTTCCCCTTTGAAAACCTGGAAGGAAATATTGGCGGATACCATATCCTCATCGTAGCCCACAGACAGAGAATCCACCTTCAGAACATCATTTCCGCTTTGTTTTCCAATTTCAAACGAGAAGGTAGCGGATTTTTCATCCCCTAATGGGCGATCCATTACTTCCATCTTTTCAAGCTTTTTCCGGCGGCTTTGCGCTCTTTTTGTGGTGGAAGCGCGCGCTAAATTCCGCTGGATAAAATCTTGAAGGTTGGCAATTTCCTGCTGTTGTTTTTCAAATATCTTTATATCCCGCTCGTAATTTGCCGCTTTTTGCTCCAAATAGGAGCTGTAGTTACCCTGATATCGTTGAATTTGATGGCGTGAAACCTCATATACCTGACTAACCACTTTATCTAAAAAGTAGCGGTCATGGGAAACAATTAAAATCGCCCCGTCATACCCTTGTAAATATTGTTCAAGCCAGGTTAAGGTTTCGATATCTAAATGGTTGGTCGGTTCGTCCAAAATTAAAATATCAGGTCTTGTTAGCAACAGCTTTCCTAATGCTAAGCGAGTTTTCTGACCGCCGCTTAAACTAGAGATCATGGCGTCACTATATTCCTGAAATTTTAATCCATGTAAGACGGAGCGGATTTCAGCTTCGTATTGGTAGCCGCCTTCTTCTTTAAAAGTCACCTGAAGCAGATCATATTCCTTTAAAGTTCTTTCATACTTAGTTTGATCTTCTAAGACAGATGGATCAGCCATTTGCTCCTCAAGCTGCCGTAGCGATTTTTCCATGTTCCTTAAGTGTTCGAAAACGGTTAACATTTCATCCCAGACAGACAATTGAGATTCTAATCCCGTATTTTGTGCTAAATAGCCAATTGAAACAACCTTTGGTTTGATAATTTCACCGCTGTCATAGGATAAGTGGCCTGCGATCATTTTCAGTAATGTCGATTTTCCTGCCCCATTGCGCCCAACTAAGGCAACACGGTCACGGGTTTGTAATTCTAGCTTTATATTCGATAAAATAAGTTCTGCACCATAATATTTGGATAGTTGATTCACCTGTAATAAAATCATTTTATTCACCTCTGCTACTTAGAAACAGTGTACCGTATTCCTCAGATGTCGGCAATAAAGCCTTTTTTGGAGAGAGATCATGGACATGTCAAGGGAAAAAGAGTGAAAATTGAAAAATTATGACTTTTTACTTAAAGTTTTCGCACACATAAAGGAAAAAATAGTGTATTATTTGAAGGGAGGAATTTTTTGTGGCTGAATTTACCCATTTTAATGATGAGGGCAGGGCAAAGATGGTAGATGTCAGTGATAAGCCTGAAACTACCCGTACAGCTCTTGCACACTCCAGTATTATCGTAAGCAAAGAGATTTTTGAAAAAGTGACAAATTATGAAATGAAAAAAGGCGATGTGTTGGCTGTCGCACAAGTTGCAGCGATTATGGCGGCAAAGAAGACGTGGGAAATCATTCCAATGTGCCATCCGATCCCATTAACAGGAGTCAATATTACTTTTTCATGGGAAAAAGAAGGTCAACTAGAATATAAATTGAACATCGAAGCTTCTGTTAAAACAAAAGGCAATACTGGCGTCGAAATGGAAGCATTAACAGCAGCATCTGTTTGTGCATTAACGGTTTACGATATGTGTAAAGCTGTTGATAAGGGAATGGTGATAGGTTCAACATTTTTAGTTGAAAAGACAGGTGGGAAAAATGGTGATTTTAAGAGAGATGGAAATGTTACATAAATATCCATGCGGGGTGTAGGTGTAAAAATGAATAATGATACAATTAAAATACCACAGGCTACGGCTAAACGATTGCCCCTCTATTATCGATTTCTAAAAAACCTGCATTCTTCCGGCAAGCAAAGAGTTTCTTCAGCAGAATTGAGTGAGGCAGTAAAAGTTGATTCCGCAACGATTCGCAGGGATTTTTCCTATTTCGGTGCATTAGGGAAAAAGGGTTACGGGTATAATGTCAATTATTTACTGACATTTTTCCGAAAAACATTGGATCAGGACGAATTAACGAAGGTTGCGTTAATTGGAGTTGGAAACTTAGGCACGGCGTTTTTGAATTATAATTTTATCAAAAATAATAATACGAAAATTGAATGTGCGTTTGATGTAGATCCAAAAAAAGTAGGGACATGTATTGGAGAAGTAATTGTATACTCTATGGATGATCTCGAAAATAACTTGATGGAGAATGAGATTTCAGTTGCGATTTTGACAGTGCCGGCACCATTTGCTCAGATAATCACGGATCGTTTGGTGAAAGCAAATGTAAAAGCGGTTTTAAACTTTACTCCAGCACGATTAAACGTGCCATCCTCAATACGGGTTCACCATATTGATTTGGCAGTAGAGCTTCAATCACTCATCTACTTCTTAAAGCATTATCCAACAAGTGATGTTGAAAGTAATAAATAGCATGTAAAACAGCTGTTCCATGAAAATGGGATGGCTGTTTTTTGTAATTGGAATGTCTTTGTTGTAGGGGACTGTAGCTTACTTTTAGGTCATACGGTCAT
>DATFAH010000145.1:0-4488 GCA_035254805.1 Caryophanales bacterium
AATAATTCCTTGAAATTCTAATTCCTCTATTCCACAATACTGATTCCTCCAGCCAACCGAAACCCTAAATTCCTGAACCTTCTTCATTCTTTTTTTATAGTGGCCAGCAATTGTACCATATTTAGGAAGAATAACTCTGACATCTGTTCCTAATCTTTTTAATTCTTTTGGAAGCGAGCCCGCAACATCTGCTAGGCCCCCTGATTTTGCAAATGGTCCACATTCAGAAACAGCAAATAACACTTTCACGAATTCATCAGCGCTCCTTGTATCGTTCCTTTTCTAATGACATAAGGATTGTGGGCTGTTCCTGTTAAAATCGTTCCTGCCTCCACCTTTACATCCTTATCTAAAATAACGGAATCTAGTAAACAATTATTCTCAATTTGCGTTTTTTGCATGACAATGCAATTTTTAATAATCGAACCTTTTCCTATTTTCACTCCCCGAGAGATAATACTATTCTCGATTTGTCCGTGAATGATACACCCATTAGCAATCATAGAATTACGCACCAATGAATCACGCATATACCTCGTTGGCGGCTCATCTTTTACTTTTGTAAATATAGGCTGCTCTTTAAAAAATAACCGATTCCAAATATCGGACTGCAATAACTCCATACTTGTTGAAAAATACGTTTGGATTGAATCAATCATGATGGCATAACCATTATACAAATAGCGGCTGACATCATAATGATGGCGGATATCGTTTACGACATCTTCCATACATGTATATCCTAATTTATGTCTCGTTTGAATTAACTCAATTAATAAAGAAGTCTTCAATACATACATGCCCAATGATCTTCCATCCTGATGATGCACTTCAGTAATATCACAACCAGATTTAATGTGCCGCTCTAACAATTGCCTAAAATTCATGTTGAAAACCGTATTACAATTTGTAATCAATGTATATTTTTGGCAGCTTCGACGGAAAAAGTCCAGATTAGCAGCAAAGGCGTGAAAAGACCCATTCTGATTTTGATCTATATCAATATGTGGGGAAGGTAAGAAGAAAAGTCCATCACGTTTCCGATTTAACCCCCAATTTTTCCCCGATTCGAGATGATCCATTAACGACCGGTATTGTAATTTAGGAAAAATCGCTACACTAATGATCCCGGAATTCACCATATTAGAGAGAACAAAATCAATAATTCTATATCGCCCTCCAAAAGGTAAGGCAGCTAACGAGCGATGGGCTAAAAGCTCCTCTAATTCTTTATGGTAGATGGTTGCATCAATAATGCCTAACAGCTTTTTCTTCAAGATATCGTCCCCCTGCAAATTCCTAATATATGGATTGCAAACCTGTTATCAATTCATCCGTTACAAGGATAATTTCTTCATCCACTGAACGAATGACCATTCCATCTGGAATCAAAACTTCGCTTGGTATAATTGCTTTCTCGATCACTACATTTTGGCCAATCACAGCATCTGGCATGATGACAGACTCCTTAATGATCGCGCCTTTGCCAATATTGACTCCCTGGAATAAGACTGATTTTTCCACTTTTCCTTCAATGGAACATCCTTCATTTATCAACGACTCTTTCACGATGGCATCATATGCAATATATTGTGGGGGCTGATTGGGATTTACAGAATAAATTTTCCAATCATAATCAAATAGATTTAATTCACATTGTTCATTTAAGAGGTCCATATTCGCCTCCCAAAGACTTTTTACCGTTCCAACATCCTTCCAATATCCTTTAAATGGATAGGCAAATAGCTTTTTCTTTTCCTCAATCAACATTGGTATGACATCCTTGCCAAAGTCATGGCTTGACTTCTGATTCTGATTATCGATTTCTAAATATCTCTTTAAAATATTCCAACTAAAAATATAAATTCCCATTGAGGCAAGATTACTTTTTGGAATACTAGGCTTCTCCTCAAACTCGGTAATTCTTTTTTCCTCATTTGTATTCATGATTCCAAAACGGCTTGCTTCACTTAAAGGAACTTCAATTACCGAAATGGTGACATCTGCCTGTTTTTCGATATGATATTCCAACATGAGCTCATAGTTCATTTTGTAAATATGATCACCAGAAAGAATTAACACATATTCAGGCTGATATTGCCTTAAATAGTTTAAATTTTGATAGATCGCACTAGCTGTGCCCGTATACCATTTCACCTCTTTCGATTCACTGTATGGAGGTAACACCGTTACACCACCATCCTTTTGATCAAGATCCCATGCGCTGCCAATGCCAATATAGGAGTTTAAAAGTAATGGTTGATATTGAGTTAACACACCAACCGTATCAATGCCAGAATTGGTACAGTTGCTCAAAGTAAAATCAATGATCCGGTATTTCCCACCAAAAGGAACAGCAGGTTTAGCCAAATTTTTAGTCAGGGAGTGAAGCCTGCTTCCCTTCCCCCCTGCCAAAAGCATGGCCACGCACTTTTTCTTTCCCATTGCCTTTTCGCTCCTTCCGTTTTTTGACTGGTCGTATAATCAAGATTCCGAATGCAGGAATCGTCAAATTCACTGAATATGGCTTTCCGTGAAACGGGTTCTCGATAGCCTTTAAGGTTTTTTTATTGATAAGGCCCGCACCGCCAAATTCCTCTTTATCACTATTAAAAATCTCTCGATATTCACCAGGAGCGGAAACGCCAATCCTATAATCTCGATAACAAATTCCTGTAAAATTGCAAACAACCGCTAAAAATTCCCCTGCCGCATTCCCTTTCCGAATAAAAGAAAAAATGGATTGATCACTGTTATGAACATCTATCCATTCAAACCCCTGTTGCAAATAGTCTATTTCATAAAGAGGTTTGGAACGTTTGTAAATTTTCAATAATTCTTTAACATATGCATTAAGTTTTCGATGCATGTCATAATTCATTAAATTCCAGTCAAGCTGGTCATGATCTTTCCATTCTGAAAACTGACCTAATTCAAATCCCATAAACAGCAATTTCTTCCCCGGATGTGCAAACATATACCCAAGTAATAACCGAAACTGAGCAAATTTTTCCCAATAATCACCCGGCATTTTATCTAAAAGTGACTTCTTACCATGAACAACCTCATCGTGTGAAAATGGGAGGACAAAATTTTCAGTGAAAGCATAAAGAAGTGAAAAAGCGACTTTGTGGTGTTTGGATGTGCGCAAGAACGGAGGTGTTTTCATATATTCGAGCATGTCGTTCATCCACCCCATATTCCATTTGTAATCAAAACCAAGCCCTCCATAACATACAGGTGTTGTTACATTCGGAAAATCAGTCGAATCTTCCCCAAACATTAAAAAATGAGGATCAAATTCATGTACCACTTCATTTAATTTCTTTAAAAATGCAATTCCATATGGATTTACAGCTTTTTCACTGGCATTGGGCCAGTAGATCATATTGGCTACGGCATCCACCCTAAAACCATCTAAATGATACGTTTCCATCCAAAATATCGCATTAGAAATAAGAAAGCTTTGCACCTCTGCTTTACTTAAATCAAAATTTGCTGTCCCCCACACCATATTTTCTCGATCACCATGCCTAATATATGAATATAAATGGGACCCATCAAATTGGTATAAACCATGTACATCTTTACACAAATGGCCCGGAACCCAATCAAGAATGACACCAATCCCATTCTGATGACACAGATCGATGAAAAACATAAAATCATGTGGAGTCCCATATCTTGAGGTTACAGAATAATAACCCGTTCCTTGATACCCCCATGATTTATCAAGCGGATGCTCAACAAGTGGCAGCAATTCAATATGGGTAAAGCCATGGTCTACAACATATGGGATGAGTTCATCAGCCAATTCTTTATAGGATAAGAAATCCCCATTTTCTTTCTTCTTCCATGATCCTAAATGTACCTCATAAATAATGGCAGGTTCAGATAGGTTTATATTTTTTCCTTTTTTCTGCATCCAAATAGAATCTTTCCATTCATAATATTTTAGTGAGTAAACGATAGATGCTGTATGTGGCCTTAGTTCAGAAAAAAATGCGAAAGGATCTGCCTTTAAGAAGATTTCACCTGATAATGTAGTTATTTCATACTTGTATTGTTTTCCTTCTAAATTTTGACCTACAACAAGGATCCATACTCCCTCTTTATTAACTTTCTGCAGTTCATAGCCTGCACCACACCAGCAGTTAAATTCCCCAATCAGCCTTACATTCCGGGCATTTGGAGCCCATACACAAAAACGGGTGCTGACTTTATGAGTTCCCCATAACACATGAGCGCCAAATAGCTTATGGCTTTGAAACAAGCTGCCTTCATGAAATAAATGTAGTTGATAATCAGTTGGATAGAATGTATTCACTGCCACAGACTCCTCATCCCCATTTGAAAATATATGTATTTAGTGCATTTAAGTATAATTCGTTGAAGATATTATGATTCCTTGAAAAAGTTTTTTTGCTAATTCGACAAACTTTTCTTAAAGGAGACATAAAAAAACATTTTCCCTTAAATTCCCTTTGA
>DATFAH010000146.1:0-4544 GCA_035254805.1 Caryophanales bacterium
GAGAGTAATTAAAAACTATAAAGGTACAGAACTACATGCAAAAGGTTGGATTCAAGAGGCAGCACTGCGAATGCTGATGAACAATCTTGATCCAGAGGTTGCAGAAAGACCAGAGGATTTAGTTGTTTACGGAGGAATTGGTAAAGCAGCCCGAAACTGGGAATCATATGATACCATTGTGAAAACGCTTCATGAATTAGAAAGTGATGAAACCCTTTTAATTCAATCTGGAAAACCAGTTGCTGTTTTTAAATCACATAAAGATGCACCTAGAGTACTTTTAGCAAACTCTAATTTAGTTCCTGCTTGGGCAAACTGGGAGCATTTCCATGAACTAGATAAAAAAGGACTCATGATGTACGGACAAATGACTGCTGGTAGCTGGATTTACATTGGCAGTCAAGGAATTGTGCAAGGAACGTATGAAACTTTTGCTGAGCTTGCCCGTCAAGAATATAGCGGAACATTAAAACACACGATCACCTTAACAGCTGGACTTGGTGGAATGGGTGGTGCTCAACCACTTGCCGTCACCATGAATGATGGGGTTTGTATTGCGATTGATGTAGATGAAACAAGAATAGATCGCCGTTTAGAAACAAGATACCTTGATGTGAAAACAAAGGATTTAAACGAAGCAATTAAAATGGCACAAGAGGCAAAGAACGAAGGAAAAGCACTATCAATCGGTCTATTAGGAAATGCAGCCGAAGTCCTTCCAAAAATGATCGAAAATGGCTTCATTCCTGAAGTGTTAACAGATCAAACTTCAGCACATGATCCATTGAATGGATATGTACCAGTTGGTTTTTCGTTAGAAGAAGCAGCTGCCCTAAGAAAAGAAGATCCGGCAAAATATGTATCACTTTCTAAACAAAGTATGGCTGAACATGTTAAAGCAATGCTTACAATGCAGAAAAAAGGAGCCGTCACTTTTGATTATGGCAATAATATTCGCCAAGTAGCTAAAGATGAAGGCGTCAAAAATGCGTTTGATTTCCCTGGCTTTGTTCCAGCTTATATCCGTCCTCTTTTCTGCGTCGGGAAAGGTCCTTTCCGTTGGGCAGCATTATCAGGAGATCCAGAAGACATCAGAAAAATCGATGAAGCGATTCTTCGAGAGTTTAAAGATGACGAACATTTATGCAAGTGGATTAAAATGGCCCAAGAAAAAATTAGCTTCCAAGGACTTCCATCTCGTATATGTTGGCTTGGATATGGTGATCGTGCCCGATTAGGAAAAATCATGAATGATATGGTTGCTTCCGGAGAAGTCTCAGCACCAATTGTTATTGGACGTGACCATTTAGACGCTGGTTCGGTTGCTTCACCAAATCGCGAGACTGAAAGCATGAAGGATGGCAGTGATGCTGTAGCTGATTGGCCAATTTTAAATGCCCTGATTAATGCTGTTGGGGGAGCAAGCTGGGTATCTGTACATCATGGCGGCGGAGTAGGCATGGGCTACTCACTTCATGCAGGTATGGTTATTGTCGCAGATGGAACTGAAGAAGCAGGAATTCGGATCGAAAGAGTTTTAACAACGGACCCTGGAATGGGAATTGTTCGCCATGCAGATGCAGGCTATGAAATTGCAATAAATGCGGCAAAAGATAAAGGGGTAAACATGCCGATGCTCAAACAAGATTGAGAGGATGAAAGAAGATGACAACACCCATTTTTATTAGAAAAGCTTCTCAGCTTATTACTTTACAGGGGAGTTCTGATGCTCCCCTTGTTAAAGGTGCTATGTCTGAGCTAGGTATTGTGGAAAACGGAAGTATTTGGATTGAAAATGGTGTGATCAAAGCAGTTGGTAAGGATGCTGAGCTTTTTGAATTTTACAAAGAACAGGTTTTTGATGCACAAATTATTGATGTTAGTGGAAAGCTCGTCACACCTGGGCTTGTCGATCCACACACCCATTTAGTTTTTGCAGGAAGTAGAGAAAATGAGTTTGATATGAGACTCCAAGGTGCTACTTATATGGAAATCATGAATAATGGCGGCGGAATTCATGCAACAACAAGCAGGACACAAGCGGCTTCTCACGAAGAACTATTCCATGAAAGCCATGAACGTCTCACTCAATTCCTTTTGCACGGAGTCACAACAGTAGAGGCAAAAAGTGGCTATGGAATGAATTGGGAAACGGAGAAGAAACAGCTTGAAGTAGCAAAAGAGTTAAATGAAAAGCATGTAGTCGATGTGGTTCGGACCTTCATGGGAGCGCATGCTGTTCCAAAAGAGTATAAAGAAAATCCTGATGAATTTGTCCAGCATTTGATTGAAGAAATGATTCCAAAAGTAGCAGAGCTCAAGCTGGCTGAGTTTAATGATGTTTTTTGTGAAAAAGGCGTGTTTACACCTGAACAATCCAAACAGATTCTAGAAGCAGGAAAGCGTCATGGATTAATTCCAAAAATACATGCTGATGAAATTGAACCATATGAAGGAGCAGAGCTTGCTGCTGAGGTAGGAGCCATTTCGGCCGACCATTTATTAAAAGCATCTGAAAAAGGAATAGAAGCATTGGCTGCAAAAGGAGTCGTTGCTGTGTTACTTCCAGGGACTGCCTACTTTTTAATGGCAGAGTCTGCAAATGGTAGAAAAATGGTGGATAAGGGGGTTCCTGTTGCCTTATCAACCGATTGCAATCCAGGTTCATCACCGACTGTATCTTTACCATTTATTATGAATCTAGGATGTTTAAAAATGGGGATGACACCTGCTGAGGTCATCTCTGCTGCAACCATCAATGCTGCCCATGCACTGAACCGGGGAAAAGAGATTGGAAGTATCGAGGTTGGGAAAAAGGCAGATATTACAATTTTTAATGTACCAAATTATATGAAGCTTCAATATTCCTATGGCGTAAATCATGTTGATTCAGTAATGAAAAATGGAAAGGTTGTTGTTAAGGGAGGGAAACTAGTTGAATAATATTCTCTTTCCTAAAATCAATCCTCCAAGCTTTATGTGGGTAAGACAAGAGAATGGAATTATTTCGAAAGTACATGAATGGATTCAACCGATCACAAAATCGATAGAACCTGAAAAACTTAAGTCTGCGGAAATTGTGACGGTTGGAGTTCCACTGTCACGTTCCTCAATTAGTGCTTCAGGTGCATCTGAATTTCCTGATGCATTTCGCAGATCTTGGAAAAGTTTTTCAACTTATAATCTCGATGAGGAAATCGACCTAGCTGAGATGGTGGTTTTGGATGCAGGAGACGTTCCGATGCATGTTACTGATATCCAAAAATGCCATGATCATATTATCGAGGCATCCTCTGAACTTCACACCCAGTTCAAAGACGCTATTGTGTGTGCGATGGGAGGAGATCATTCCATAACTGCAATGATGGTCAAAGGAATACACAAAGTGAAGCCAAAAGAAAAAATCGGCATCTTACAATTTGATACCCATTTTGATTTAAGAGATTTAACTGATAACGGACCTTCCAATGGGACACCAATGCGGAACCTAATTGAAAGTGGTGTTGTTGAAGGAAGTAATATGTATAACATTGGTCTGCACGGATTTTTTAATACGAAGGATTTAAAAAATTATGCTGATGAAAAAGGTGTTAACTATATTACGCTTCGTAATGCCCGCAAAAAAGGAATAGAAGAAACAGTCCGAAAATGTTTAGAAGAATTGTCTGCTAAAGTAGATACCATTTATTTAACGGTTGATATGGATGTTCTTGATATTGCATTCGCACCAGGTGTTCCTGCATCAACACCTGGTGGAATGACAACATCGGAGCTTCTTGATGGAGTCTTAATTGCTGGACGTCACCCAAAGGTAAAAGCAATGGACATCGTTTGTCTTGATCCACTAAAGGATTCTCACGTTCAAGCTACGGTTAAGGTAGGAACGCATGTATTTTTAACTTTTGCCACTGGAGTCAAACTAAGAAAATGATCACTAGTGAAGCGCCGTTAGCAAAAACGGTGCTTCACGGTACATTTAGCAGCAGTAATCCCTTATGCCACTTGGGAGCTTGCAACAGTGTTCACTTCATTTTTCGGAGCTTCGGCATTTCGATTTGCAATTTCATTTTTGAAATAGCTAATCACTTTTGAAGTCACCGCAATGGAAATAATCGAGAAGATTCCTCTTGTAAAACCAACTGTGTAAATACTTGATATAACAACAATAAGATCAAAGATAAAATTTACTTTTCCTGGATTTAAATTAAATCTTTTTTGGAGGAAGAGTGCTAGTATGTTTGCACCGCCCAGTGAAGACCCTTCCATAAATACCATGATTAAGCCAATACCGATAATAAATCCTCCCAAAATCGAGCCAATAATCATTGGAATTGAAAAAGCAGGTATCCATTGTTCATATGCAGATAGCAGTGACATTAGAGTTACAGAACCGATCGTTGATAATGTAAATTTCCACCCCATTCTAATGATAGAAAAAATATAAAATGGTAGATTAACTAAGAAGAAAATGATGGCAAATGGCTTGCTTAACAAATAGGAGAGGCTTAATGAAAGGCCGGCAGTTCCGCCAGTAACAATATGAG
>DATFAH010000147.1:0-3596 GCA_035254805.1 Caryophanales bacterium
GATAGGCTTTAGAAATTATAGCATATTTTAAATCCATATGCTTTTAAAGGATTTCATGATATTGTAGGTATTGATAAATTCATTCAGGTGGAGAGATGAGAATGATATCACAAAAACCTTTGGCATTTCGCATGCGGCCAAGAACAATAGATGAAGTGGTCGGACAAGAGCATCTTGTTGGTGAAGGGAAAATTATTGCGAGGATGGTTAAAGCAAGGAAACTGACATCCATGATCCTATATGGTCCACCAGGGATTGGCAAGACTTCGATTGCAAGTGCCATTGCCGGGAGTACAAATTATGCCTTCCGAACTTTAAATGCGGTTACTAACAATAAAAAAGATATGGAAATTGTCGTTGCTGAAGCAAAAATGTCAGGGAGTGTAATCCTCCTTTTAGATGAAGTACATCGATTAGATAAAGGAAAACAGGATTTCCTGCTTCCTTATTTAGAGAATGGAATGATCACCTTGATTGGCGCGACAACAAGTAATCCATATCATGCGATTAATCCTGCTATTCGCAGCCGCTGTCAATTTTTTGAGCTTAAACCTTTAACACCCGAAGAGGTCAAAAAAGCCTTAACCGTAGCAGTTCGAGACGCGGAACGTGGCCTCGGCAAAAAAAATATTCAACTAACAGATGAAGCCCTTCAGCATTTTGCAGAAGGATCTAATGGAGATGTAAGAAGTTCTTTAAATGCCCTCGAATTAGCAGTTCTATCATCAAATCAAGCAGATGACGGCACGATTCAGATTGATTTACAAACTGCTGAAGAATGCCTGCAAAAGAAAAGCTTTTCCCATGATAAAGATGGAGATGCCCATTATGATGTTCTTTCTGCGTTCCAAAAATCCATTCGCGGCAGCGATGTGAACGCTGCCCTCCATTACCTTGGTAGATTAATTGAAGCAGGAGATCTTGTCAGTATTGCCCGTCGCTTACTTGTCATTTCCTATGAGGATATTGGCCTAGCCAGCCCACAGGCTGGGGCAAGGACTTTAGCCGCCATCGAATCAGCTGAAAGACTTGGGTTTCCAGAGGCAAGGATACCGCTCGCAAATGCGGTGATTGAATTATGCCTCTCACCTAAATCAAACTCCGCGATTATGGCGATTGATTCAGTACTTATGGATATTCGAAAAGGAATGGTAGGGGAAGTACCCGATCACCTGAAAGATGCCCACTATAAAGGAGCAAAGGAACTTGGAAGAGGGGTAGGTTATCTTTATCCTCACAATTATGAGACAGGCTGGGTTCTTCAGCAATATTTACCAAACAACATCAAGAAAAAGCAATACTATCTTCCCAAGAAGACCGGAAAATTTGAACAGGCACTTGCGCAAATCTATGAGAAACTAAATAAATACAAATAAAATCCCCAGGATATTCCCGGGGATTTTATTACGCTGCCACATCACGCTTTTTAAAAATATAAAAGGCTAAAAATTGGAAGATAAGAAAATAGATCAATAGCATAGTCGTTGAAAATCCTACTGTCATACCCTCAACCAATGGTGTCCCCTCAAAATATTGCATTAAATCTGTATTGGCAAATAAAATATACTTTGCCCAAGAAAACTTCAATGAGATTAGTTGTGTAAATTGTGCTCCAGTAAACAATAAAAATATGGATAAACCAATCGCAAGAGAACTATTTCGGAAAACGGACGAAATCATAAAGGCCATGGTCGCTAGCATGATCATATTGATGGAATTCAACCCATAATATATCAGTAAATGAACAACCATATTTTGCTCTGTTACTTTCCCAGCAACATAGCTTAAATACGATGATGATTGTTCAGGGAACCTAAATAAGATCCCCCCAACTATCGCTGAAAAAACAAACAAAATTGCAAGTGTTAGTAGGGCAAATAAAAGTACAGTCACATATTTTGAGGCCAAAATCTTCATTCTGCTAATTGGTCGGATTAATAATAGTTTAACTGTACCCCAATTAAATTCACTTGCCACAATGCCTGCAGAAATAATAATCGTAAATAAGCCCGTAAGTAGAATCAACTGGGATGCATCATTAACAAAATCCCAAATATGATAAGCAGATGTATTTGGAGGAATCTTATGCTTTATACGATATTCATTTATGGCGATTTTCCGTTTAAAGAAATCCTTTTCCACCTTCGAATTTGAACTCTCTGTCTGCTGTTTAAGTGCTTCATTCTCTTGTTTTAAGTTTTCTTCCCACCGATTATCACTTGTTTTCGGTCCGTTAGTTTGATATATTTCAATCGCGCCAAAAATACAGACAACCGCTAAAAGAAGGCCAATCATTACATATGTACCTGGACGCTTAAAAATTTTCATCCATTCATTTTGGATTAAATTAATCATGGTTCACTCCTCCATTTTCTGAAGTGACTTCAAGGAAACGATCCTCTAATGTTTTGGCTACTTGTTTTATACCAAAAATTTGTATGTCAGCTTCCACTAACATCTTTACTATCATTGGGATTTGTTCTTTTTTTAGATCCGCTGAGATCCCATTTTGTGATCTAACAATATGAATGTCTGGAAAGTTTACTTGCATGAGGGAATAAGCCTTTTCAAAAGAAACAACTTCAAATTCATATACATGTTCATCGGCTTGAACAAACTCTTTCATATGCTGGACATCGATTAATTTTCCATTTTGAATGATGCCAATGCGATCACACATCATTTCCATTTCTGATAACAAATGACTTGAAACAATAACCGCCATATTCTTTTCTCTTGCCAAAAGTCGTAAATAATCACGGATTTCTCTAATTCCAGCAGGGTCTAATCCATTTGTCGGTTCATCAAGAATGAGCACCTCAGGATCATGCAAAAGACATTGAGCTAGCCCTAATCGCTGACGCATTCCGAGCGAATACGTTTTAACTTTGTCATGGATCCGGCTTGTTAATCCAACAAGTTCAACCACTTCGGCAATTTTTTCCTTTGTAATCCCCTTTGACATTCTTGCATAATGAATAAGATTGTCATATCCACTCATAAATTTATACATTTCAGGGTTTTCAACGATGGCGCCAATATGGCTGACCGCTTTCTCAAATTGGCTAATGATACTTGCTCCAGCTATTTTGATATCCCCATTTGTTAAGCCCATTAACCCAACCATCATCCGAATTGTAGTTGTTTTCCCTGCACCATTTGGACCCAAAAATCCAAAAACCTCACCTTTATATACCTCAAAGGTGACATTATCAATAATGGTTCTGCCTTTGATTACTTTTGAAACATTTTTTATTTCGACAATGGTCTTCAAATATGATTCCCCTCTCTCTAAAAAATGATCATACCCCTTCATTCTACATGAGTTTTTCTAAAATTTCCTGTTTTAAACATTTAAGAAAAACCGCCCAATCCTTTTTCAACTAGTCTGTTGATTTCCGCTTCTGGTGCTTGCTTTCCGAAGGCGTTTCGCCGATATAAACGAGGTTTTCGCCGATATAAATGGATTTTCCGCCGATAGAAGTGCAATTTTCGCCGATAGAAGCTGGTTTTTCGCCGATATAATTAAAATTTTTTAAAAATCAACAAGAAATCCTATTATTTTTCGTGAATATATCCTTAACTTGAAAGAGGGT
>DATFAH010000148.1:0-5821 GCA_035254805.1 Caryophanales bacterium
AATTTATAAAAGGAAATTGGAAGGGAGGAATAAAAATGTCGTCATGTCAGCAACTTGCAGATATTATTGGAGGAGAGGTTATTGTAGCTGCCCCTGTTTGTGTTGTTCAGCGCCTTCGTAATATTAATGCAACCATCTTAGGTCGCCGTACCCGGTCACCACTTGCCTTACCATTTGCGCTTTCTTTTGAAAATAATAAGAATGGGAGAACACTTAATTTAGGTGAAACGGTCATACTTCAAGAAGAGATTAATCCTTTTTTAACAGCATTACGTAGAAGGGGAATTACTATTACGGCAGTCCACAATCATTGGTTATTTGATGAACCACGTCTAATGTATATGCACTGGGAGAATGTCGGCGATCCGTTCGAATTTGCTAGGAATAGCTATAAAGCAGCAAGGGAAGTTGGTATCCTTTAAATTGGAAATAGCGTTGTTAAAGTAATGGAGGTTTTACTTCAATTGAAGGGGTAAAACCTTTATTCTATTTTTAGAGTTACAAATTTCGATTTAATAAAAATCCTGTTTTAGAGACAGAAAGACTAGTATTAAGTAAAATAAAACAAGAAACTTCAGATAACCAGGAAGGGGGCTATGAAATGAAAAATTTTATCGCATTCGATTTTGAAACTGCGAATCGAAACCGGCATAGTATTTGTGCGGTAGGTATGGTGATTGTGAAGGGTGGTCAAGTAGTTGATACCATTTACCAATTAATCAATCCGGAAGAACATTTTGACGGTTTCAATATTGCCATCCATCATATTACTCCAAGGGATGTGCAACATGCCCCTACTTTTGATGTTTTTTACCAGTCAATTAGAGAAAAAATCGATCATCAAACAATGGTCGCTCATAACCTAGCTTTTGATGGGTATGCCCTAAGGGACAATCTAGAAAGATATCAAATTCAATCTTGTCATAATTCACTACTTTGTACCTATCAATTATCAAAAAGACTCATTTTGGGAAAACTAAGCTATTCTCTAGACTCTATTTGCCGGCATTATGGCATTGATTTAATGAATCATCATCATGCACTTGATGATGCGAAAGCTTGTGCAGATATTATGTTAAAACTCATTGATGAATTTGAACTTAACGATTTTGATTCATTATTTAATCAAACGAATATAAAAGCTGGCATCATTTCTCCTGATCAATTTCGTACATCACATGTAAAAAATACAAGAAAAAGAAAAAATAACGAGAAGGGAGTTGAAATGAATGGTACAAATTATTCCACCCAAAGGTGAGTTTATTATTTTTAACGAAGAGGCTGATTATGAAGAAAAAGGGCGTGAGTGGGGGCTTTTCAATAAAACGGTTAAGCGTGAGTTTTTATATAAAGAAAGAGAAGAATTACAGACGGTTACGATTGCTGGTTACGAGATTCATGGATCCCACAACACGCTTGTTGTTCGTTTTTCAAATGGAGCTCTAAGCTGTATCCACCCAGCCTATTTAAAAGAAATGCAAAGCCCGACATTTGGTAAAACAGAATTTCAAGAAATAGAAATGCCCGAAATGGAAGCGGCTCCTGTAGAAGAGAAGCCGAAGAAGGCTGAAAAAGTAAAGAAAGAAACAAAAAATGAAACGAAAAAAGAAACGAAAATTAAAGTGGTGCTGCCAGTAGAAAAAGTTAAAGGCACAGCTGTGATAAAAGGGTTTGCCACGAAATACAACCCTTTTACGGAAAGTGACGATGAAGTGGTATTGTTTGAAAACACAATACTGCAATTAGAAGAACCGCTTGAACTCGGCAACAGCTGGTGCAGCTATTCGAAAACCTTGAAAAAGCAGGAATTGACAGAGGGAATGAACATCCAATTCGAAGCCAAATTAGCAGCTAAAAAATTTGATAAAGAAACGTTGTATAAGGTCAACAATCCGAAAATCAGTAGTTTAGCCCAGTAACATAGGTGGTGTGCGGGGTAATATTCTTTTTAAAAGTTAATTAGTGATTGCGTAAATTTTTATGAAAGCCGAAATAGGGACGAACAACAAGAAAAAGGTCGTTCATCGAGGGAGTGAACGACCAAACGGGGTTATAGCTACAAGTCTGCTTTCTTTCTATTTTTCTTCCAACTCCCTTACTTGAAGGGATTTCTCAATAATCAAATCCAACAACTGACTATACGAGATTCCTGCTGCCTGGGCGCTTTTTGGTAAAAGACTATTCTTTGTCATGCCTGGCAATGTATTGACTTCCATTACATATGGGATCCCGTCTTTTATCATCATATCAATTCGCGCGTAAACACTGCATTTCAGTGAATGATAAGTAGTAAGTGCTGCATGTGAAACGCGTTCTCGTATCTCAGGCGGCAGTTGAATCACTTCTTCGATCGTTCCCACGTCGTCATATTTAGCTTGATAATCGAAAAATTCTCCCTGATGGCGAATGGATAAAACGGGCAAAAGCTCTCCATCTAAAACAGCGCACGTGATTTCCTCACCATCAATATACTGTTCAATCAACGCTTCGGAGTCCCATTTGAAAACCTCTGCAATCGCTGATGTTAATGTATCTTGATCATACACAATTTTTACGCCGACACTTGAACCACCTGAATTCGGTTTCACCACGACAGGGAAACCTAACTTATTTAGTTCAACCATATTCCATTCATCCTTATTGGTAAGGTGAATCCAATCCGGTGTTTGGACCCCTTCAAAGCGAATGATTTTTTTCGTGATCGTCTTATCCATGCACATACTGCTTGATAGCATTCCGGTTCCGGTGTAAGGAATCCCGAGGGTTTCAAGAGTACCTTGAATCGTACCATCCTCACCGTACTTCCCGTGGAGTGCTAAAAGAGCGATGTCGATGTTTTTTGCCAATTCAAGTAGATCTTCTTTGTTATTTAGTTGGATCGGAACGACTTCATATTTATTTTTATCTAAGTGAATCATAATTTCTTGACCAGTCATGAGTGAAACTTGTCTTTCAGAGGAGATGCCCCCCATGATTACGCCTACTTTCATTATTTTCAGCCCCCATTTTTTAAGGTTTCACCAATAATTTTTATTCCATCAATAATCTCATTTTCTTTTAATCTGGAAAATCCTAATCTTAACGTATTTTTGCCCTGGTCGTCCGTGTGAAAAACATCCCCCGGTGAAAAAACGACACCCCTTTGATAGCATTTTTCCAAGAGCTTTCGCGAATCGATTGTTTTTTCTAATTCTAAAAATAGATGAAGTCCACCGTCACCAGTCAATCGTGTAAAAGGGATATATGTCTGGCAGCATTGAACTGCTAATTCATACTTTTCTTTATAGACAGCTTTTGCCTTTTTTAAATATTTTTCGAAGTAGCCTTCCTGCAAATATTGATATAACACAGCTTGATCCATTGTCGAAGTATGGATCGTGCGAGCCCTTTTTACACTTTCCAAATAATTGATCAAATCCTTGTCAGCTAAAATCCAACCAACTCGTAATCCTGGAAAAAGGATTTTAGAAAAACTGCTAATATAGATGACATTGTTACCCAGCCCAGCAAAGGCTGCTAATGGTGCCAGATGGGATCCAGAGTACCGCAATTCTTCGTTAAATCCATCTTCAATGATCGGTATTTGATAGTGAGAAAAAAGCTTCATGATCTGCATCCTTTTTTCTGAGGAGGTAACGATTCCTGTGGGGTTATGGTAAGAAGGGATGAAGTATGCAAAATCATATTCATTGCTCGATAAAGAGCTTTCAAGTTGGTTTAAATTAATTCCATCCCTATCCATTTCCATTCCGTGAATTTGAAATCCATGCATTCGAAAGAGTTTTAGGGCAGAATGGTGGGTTGGATTTTCACAAATCACACGGCCATTTTGTTTATTTATCGAGGTTAAAAAGAGATCAAGGCCTTCTGTGAACCCATTCGTGATTATAATATCTTTATTGGATGTGTCCACACCTTTCATTTCCATATAGTGCAGAAGGTAATGGATAAGGGGTTGATAGCCTTTTGCATACCCATAGTTGAGGACAATATTTCCTTCAATCGACATCCGCTGTAGAAAAGCTCTTTTGAAATTTTCCACATCAAACAGTTTTTCATCTGGAGCAATGCTATTAAAGGAAATCATTTTTTTATTCCATCGGACACCATGCTTCATTAAATCCATTTCTTCAGCTATTAAGGCTTGCTCACTAATGTGTTCCTTCCAATTTAACTGGACAGAAGGGGCTTTAGAGGTATCAACCATGCTTACAAAATGACCTTTTCCTTTTACCGTATAAATAAGCCCTTCCTGCTCCAAATCTGCATATGCCGTAAGTACGGTGTTCCGGCTAATAGATAAAATAGAGCCAAGTTCACGGGTAGAGGGAAGCTTTTGATGCTCAAGCAGCTGTCCGCTGGTGATCATTTTTTTAAAATATTCCTTTAGTTGAATATAAATAGGCCGATCTTCTAAAAAGTGAAAATCATTGAACATTGCTTTCATCCCCTTGCTGCTATTTTTACATAAACTTCCTCTGTCCAAAAAGATCCACACGATATGTATTTTTATGAAGGTGTGGTACTATTCTTCTATTCAATCCACTTAACAAGTGTCCATACAATCGTCGAAATAAACAAAGATTGCCCGACTCCAAAAAACAATCCTGTGATCAAGTGAATCGGATTCGAACTTTTTCTCCACTTCCATCGTTGTGTAAATCCATCGATCATTAATGGGATTGCCATGAGTATGGGTATCCAAATGGAAACAGTTATGGAAGGCAAAACCGCGATCGGCACAAATATATAACCAAGCAGCATCGCAAAACATCTCGCACAAATAGGCATGGGCTTTCCCTTTATATGAAGGCATCTTTTTGGGTCGCGGTGACAAGGAACGGTCATAAGAAGATCTTTCATCATATTAACGATCTTTTCTATCAGGAACAATCTGGACTGCAATCACAATCAGGTGTGTGATGGCAATCGGGAATATCAATACAATCAGGCATACAATCCAATTATTTAATTAGAGAGTCCTTTCCATTCTTCTTATGATACGATTCTAAAAATATCGTAAACAGAATGATGCCTGCTGCGACAAGACTCCCACCAATAATAAAGGAAGATTTTATAAGCAGCACAATAGTACTAATAAATATGCTTAGGATGAATGTTAATCCAACAAAAAACATGTGATTCTCATCCTTTCTTTCGTTCTTTATTACTACTCCTAGTTCATTTTCCGGCGCTTCACATGATTTTTAGGGAGTTGTCTCAATAATATCTCCAAAATCAATATTTTTAATGGAATTGTACGTTTTTTTACGATCAAATACTTCACTCTTTTCAAGTTAAGTATAGATTCACGATAAATAATAGGATTTTTTGCTAGAATTTTTAAAAATTATCCTTTTATCGGCGAAAACCCAGCTTCTATCGGCGAAAATTATCCTTCTATCGGCGAAAAATCCATTTATATCGGCGAAAACCCCGCTTCTATCGGCGAAAACCCCGTTTATATCGGCGAAACGCTCGATAATATAGCAATACATAAGAATATGAGGATGCCTTTTTTTATGTGTCCTTGCCCTGAAATCCAGACGTCTGGTTCATTTCATTTTTTGCAAATAATCGTTTATTTTTATAGGCAACCACACAAACGATTGCCAGCAAAACTCCTGAAAGAACAAAAACAATTTGTACTCCAAAGTAATCAGATAACAATCCCATTATCAGTGATGAAACGCCGAATGCTCCTGTTGTAATCGTTCCAAAGGAGGTATAGACAGTTGCCAATTGTTCTTTTAGAATGCTCATCTAAAGGATGGTTTGTTGCGGAATATTTTTTAATTGCCCAAAAAGACCGATCAGGGCT
>DATFAH010000149.1:0-2752 GCA_035254805.1 Caryophanales bacterium
GATTTAGTTCATCCCGATGATGAATTCTTCCAATTACCATTTCGTAAGCGCGATTTCGAAAATGCGTTATTGTTACAAGCTGATTTGATTCTTTTGCCTCAGATAAAATATCATTCATGTATTCAAGCTGCTGTTCATCCATATCCCTTTTTTGTTCATATAGATCTTCCTTCACCCAATCCCTAAGCATTTTCACATGCTCAGGAAGCATCATGGCTGTCCATTTAATCCTCCCACGGTCGCGAATCATCATTCTTCCCTCTTTCTTAGATTACATTTTATGCCCGCCAACAAGTGTAGCCCGGTGCTTAGCTGTTCCTGCCGCTGTATAGGAAACAGCTCGGAGGATGGCACCAGAGCCAAATCGATCACGAACTCGATCCACCACGTAGCCAAGCTCTCGTCTTTTCCCTGCACCCATGTCAAAAAGATCAAGTTGGAGCTCGTCATCATTGACAATATTGCTAAGTCTAATGGAAATATTTCTAACCGTATGACCGTTATAATGCTCAGCAAATAAAGCGAGACAAACACGGTAAATGTCCATCGTTACATTTGTTGGTTGATGGATTGTTTTGGAGCGAAGAAAACCTCCGCCAAATTCTTCCTGACTATAGCCAATTCCAAGGCTGATCGTTCGGCCCGCCTTTTTCCGCCTTCTTGCCCTTCGTGCCACATCCTCACACATTTCTAAAATCACATGCTTGATTTCATCCATTTCTTTATAATCCCTTAAAAGAACCTGACCTTTTCCAAAGCTGATTTGCCCTTGAATGATCGGGGCACCCAATTCTGAAAGGTCAACCCCCCAGGCATGGTGATAAAGCTGATTCCCCATAATTCCAAATTTCTTTTCTAGCTTTTCCAAATCATATCGAGCAAGCTGACCAACAGTGAAAATCCCCATCCCATTTAATGTTTTTTCAACCCGTCCACCAATTCCCCACATTTCCCTAAGGGGTGAGACCGTCCAAAGCTTGTTTTGGACATCCGCAAATGTCCACTCAGCAACTCCTTTTTTCTTTGCTTCAAGATCAAGACAGAGCTTTGCCATGAGCATGTTCGGCCCAATTCCTGCTGCACAAGGAAGCTGAAACTCCCGCTCAATATCATCCTTTATTTTTTCGGCAATGGTTTTTGCATCACCCCAAATATGAATTACCCCGTCTACTTTTATAAAGCTTTCATCCACGCTGTACGTATGAATGGCTTCCTTTGGAACATAGCGGTTAAAAACCCGGGAAATTTCTGTTGAGATTCGCAAATAAGTTGCCATCGATGGTTCAACTACTTGAATACGCGGTTCATTGGGGATTTCAAACAAACGTGAACCCGTTTTGATCCCAAATTCCTTTTTCAGACGCGGGGAAGCAGCCAGCACGACACTTCCTTGCCGCTCCTTGTTGCCTACAACGGCTAAATAGCAATTCAAAGGGTCAAGACCATACATGACAGCTGAGCAGCTTGCATAAAAGCTCTTCATATCCACACATAATATTTTATTTTGCGGCAGCATGCTGTAATCGATCATAGCCCTTTCCTCCAGTTATTTTTACGAATGTTTGTTCTTTTTTATTATATATTTTATCATAAACGAATATACGTTCGTATTCAATAGGAATTTTTGTGGATGATCAAATATAAAAACTGCCTTTATTTATGGTACGGTTCTCCATAACGATTTCTTCTGGATTTTTTTACAAAAAATCCCAAAACATAGTAACGGGTTCCGTTTCCTATCGCAAACATTGAAAAATAAGCGGAGGTTTTCCGGTTATGCAAAGCAAAATCCCCCATTTTCATGTTTTTCGAGGAATTTGTAGTTTCCTAGTAAAAAATAAAAAAACCTCTAAAAAATAGAGGCGAAAAATAGTTTATTTTTGATTAAAGGCACGTCGGCCAAGCCATTCAAATAGCCTTGGGAATAGAACGTAAATCACACTTCCCATATTCATCCACCTTGGTAAATTGATTTCTCGAGTCTTGGTTAACATAGCATCTACTACCTTTTGAGCCACATATTCGGGCTGAAGCATAAACCTTTGAACGTTTTTTACATATGTACCTTTTTCATCAGCAATATTGAAAAAGTTTGTCGCAATGGGTCCTGGATTGACAGATGTTACATTCACATTAAAATCATGAAGCTCCATCCGCAAACTGTTTGTATAACCGAGAACTGCATGTTTGGTCGCAGAGTAAACGCTTGATTTTGGTGTTGCAATTTTTCCAGCTTGTGAAGCAATATTAATAATATGGCCCAAGCGCCTTTCACGCATTTTTGGAAGGACCATGTTTGTACAGGCCATTAAGCCCACCACATTAACATTAAACATCCCTTTTATTTCCTCAATGGTTGCTTCGTGAGCTTCACGGAAGACTCCAAATCCAGCATTATTCACCAAGATATCTACTTGGTCAACTATTTCAAAAATACGACTAAAGACTTCCTTAATCTTGTTGGTATCTGAAACATCAAGTTGAAAAATATGTACGTTAATTCGGTATTTCTGATAAAAATCCTTTTGCAGCTGTTGCAATTTATCGATACTTCTTGCCAGTAAAATAAGATTAGCGCCACGTTCAGCGCAAAGCTTGGCAATTTCTGCCCCAATTCCTCCAGATGCTCCCGTAATAATAATATTTTTTCCCTTTAGTAGTTCCATCACGATTTAATCACCTCAAAATGTTTTAATCCTAATTGTCATTATAACGAATCTCCTTTACAATGTGAAAATACATTTTTTATTTT
>DATFAH010000150.1:0-2821 GCA_035254805.1 Caryophanales bacterium
AAAGAAGAAATTGAAGAAAAAGACTTAGAGCTTACAGTGGTAAATGGAACGGAAAAAGATATGGAAAAAGCTCATCATTTAGGTATTACTACGGGTAAATACAAGGAACAAAAAATGAGCAAACTATCTAATAATGAGATAAAAAATCAAAAACACGAAATAAACAATGCGGGTAAAGATATTAAAGAAACGAACCCAATAAACAAACAGCCACATGGTCCAATAAATAAAAACAACATGGGGAATGGAGCTGTTAATAATAAACAGGTTCCAGCAGAAAAAAGAACGCAGCTATATCAGAAGAATAACAATCAAGGATCACCTGGACAAATAAAAAAGCAAAGCCAAAGGGCTGATGATCATGGCCAAAATCATATTTATAATAGAGGGAAAAGTGAAATAAAAAGAAATTATAATGAAAATAGAAGTGAATCACAATCAAACGGGCATAATCATGCTGAAAAAAACAATGAACATCATAATAAATAAATGAAAGTCCGGTGAAAGTACCGGACTTTTTTGCCATTACTATTCAATTATGATTGTTGATTTTGCCCTGATATTTGAGCTTGAGCTTGTTGTACTAATCTTTTGGTTATTTCGCCGCCAACGGAGCCATTTGCTCGTGAAACGGTATCAGATCCTAATTGGACACCAAATTCCTGAGCAATTTCATATTTAACCTGATCTAAATATTGTTCAATG
This sequence comes from Caryophanales bacterium, assembly GCA_035254805.1. Classification (GTDB taxonomy): domain Bacteria; phylum Bacillota; class Bacilli; order Bacillales; family Cytobacillaceae; genus JAUZPL01. Next base: position 706 of record DATFAH010000150.1, read on the forward strand.
CCAGGAACCAATAGTTTGTTGCTGCTTCTAGCCATTTTTTTCACTCCTTTCATACAGAGATTTTTATCTCTGTATTTCTATTTTCTATATTGACCATGTTTTCATGAATGGTAATGTTTTCGAACTATGGAAAATAAAAAAAGAGTCGCTGTGGACTCTTTTAATTTTTCGTCGCTTCCGTGACTATCCCAAGTGTTCCTTCAGAACCAACGAAAAGACGTGTTAAGTCATATCCTACAACATCTTTTGCTAATTTTCCGCCGGTACGGATAATGTCTCCGTTTGGCAACACGACTTCAAGTGCGATAACATAGTCTCTTGTGCCCCCATATTTACCGGAATGTTGAAATTGTGAGCTAATCCCTGCTTTGGCCAACATCCTTTGTGGGGTGCATAAACAGGCCTGATTGTGGCTTCCTTTTCTTTTCAAGTAGTTCGTGATTTTCGGATGTGTTCCAACCAATGTCATTTGTTGGATGAATCCACTCATCCCCAAACATGATGGACGGGTCTGTTTCCTTCGTCCAATTTTCTAATGGGGAATTTTTTGAGGCATAGAAGCTGTCGCCTATCGTCACACCATATTTATTAATAAAAGGCGGCTCCATTTTGATTCCAGTACCTTTAAAGCTTGGTGCGTTAACTTGATGGGGCAGAGTTTCATCTAAACTAATCTGTTTTACTTCATCTTCATTTTTCAAGTCATTCCCTCCTTTTTATTATTTTTCAACAGAAGAAAAAAATTATTTTGGGAAAACTAAGGGCATGGAAGGAGGAAATAACAATGGCAAAAAGAAAAGCCCAATTTGATGCAGCTGAAAAACAATCCAAAACACCGAAGAAAAATCTTGCGGAGAGTGAATTCTCTGCTGAATTTAGTCATGCTGATGCACCGAGTAGAGGAGCGAACAGAAATTCAAAATTAGGAAGAAAGGGAAGGTCACCAAGTGAAGGATCAAAAAAATATTAATGCGAAAAATGAAGAATTTGGCATTGAATTTGGTGATGTTAATGGCATTAAGCTTTATGAACTTCCCTTTATGACACAAAGGAATGAGAAAAAATCCACATCTGGAAAGAAAAAGAAAAGCCGGCTTAGTTAACCGGCTTTTCCCCTTTAAAAGTAAAAATAAAGGTTTGGTCATTTTCGGCATCAAAGTAAGCCAAAATGTAAGTAGGTATTTTTTCAATTTTTCCTGTGTCAAAAAATAATGGTACATCAAAGGAAACCACATCAAGCATCGTTCGTTTATAAAGTTCTTTTTCATCAAGCTGTAGTTTTAGAAATGTCTCGCCAAGTAATGAGGGATGATCAAAAATGAATTGGTATAAGGAACTTCGAGCCTTTTTATCAAGGCTTGCTTCCCACCAAGGTTTTCTTGGCTTGTATTTATGATTTTTAAGATAGTCGTATTTCATTAATTCAGTAGCAATACACAAATCTATATTTGAATAAGTCTGTAAAAAAGTATGTAATCTCCGGAACAAATCCTCCAACTGATGACCGATCTTAGCCCAGCCTTGTTTTTCCCAGTATGCCCCATATTCCTGAAAGAAATCAAATGGGGAATCAAACACTTGTGTTACCAAATATTCAATCGTACAGTCCATCCGATGAGCATTCCAATATTTTTCTAAAATGTCTTCCACTTGTTTTATTTTAATGACATCTGAAAAAGGAAGGATATTATTGGACAAAATTTCATATGGGGAATGATCCATATACGAATAGCCCCAATTTGCGGCAGAAAGTCTGAGCCCTGTCCCGCGCAGCATCTTTAAGAAGCCGAGCTGAAGCTCTTCCGGTCTAAGCTCAAATACGTCATTGAAGGACTTTCGGAAAGAGTGATAACTCTCTTCTGGAAGTCCAGCGATCAAATCTAAATGAAGATCAATTTTTCCAGCATCTTTTAGCATTTTTACAGTTCGCGTAATTTTTGCAAAATTTTGTTTTCGCTTTACAAGTTCATTTGTAAGATCATTCGTTGATTGAACCCCAATTTCAAAACGGAAAAGTCCTTTCGGCGCTTTATTATTTAGGAATTCGATGACTTCGGGGCGCATAATATCTGCGGTAATTTCAAATTGAAAAATGGTGCCAGGAACATGCTCATCA
>DATFAH010000151.1:0-2364 GCA_035254805.1 Caryophanales bacterium
ATATTTATCGAATTAATTCAAGATGACAGATAAGACTTTCCCAAGCTTAATGCTCACTTTTCGAAAGCGAAACCCATATAGGCATATGACCATTCATCTTTCAAATGGGTCACATACACTACATCTGAAAAGACTCTGAGGAGGAGATCAAAATATGGATAGACAATTTTCAGGCGGGATGGGGTACGGAGGATACCCTTGGCACGGCGGTATGTATCAAGCAAGTTATCCGTGGCATGGAGGAGTGCATCACGGAGGATACCCTTGGCATTGGGGAATGCATCATGGAGGATACCCTTGGCACGGTGGTCACCAATGGGGACATGGTGGAATGAGTTACGGTCGTAACTTTTAAAATTAAAAATTTCCGATAAGTATCAGAAATTGCATTCAAATACTAAAACGGCCTTTTCCATTCTTTCAAAAAGATTGGAAGGCCGTTTTTTATTTACAATGACTCAAGTGGATTACTTACCATTTCACTTTCCGTCTTAGGTCTTAGATGAAATTAAAACTTAAGCTAGTTTTTGGTTGGGGCATTTTTTTACAGATTTATAGTATCGTTGACCAATCATTTAGAAAATTATTTATTTAAGTAAAAGGGGGCCAATATGCAAAGAAAAATAAAGAGATCGAAAGAAAGAATGCCTTTTTTTGTTCCCATTTTGTTGTAGTTATTTTAGACAAATCAGGAATACAGGCCAAAAATCAAAAACCACTCTCGCTTGTCACACCATACGAACTTAATTAAAAGAAAAATTATTGAAGTTGAAGTAAGTCAGGAGAATTTGTATTATACTTACGTGGCTTATTAAGATTGAAGTTGGCTTTTGATTTTGGCAATTTCTCTTTCATTTCTTACTGCTTTTTCCCAAATATAGTCTTGATCTAATCGAATTTCTGCAAGTGTTTTGTGAACTTTTGCAAATTGGTTTTCATTATCACTGCGCATTAGCATTTGTTCATTTTTCATTACTTGATTATCATTCTTCATTTCTTGCATGTCATTCTTCATCTCTTGCATGTCATTCTTCATCTCTTGTTGTTCAATTTTCATTTCTTGAAACTGTTGGTTCAAGTTTCCAACCATTGTTATCAGCTTAGATAACATATCTTCGATTCTATCTAGTCTTTGCTCATCCATCTCTTTTCACCTCCTTCTTTCAAATCATTATACTATATTTTTGGGGATTGGAAAAATAGGACTTTGGTGGTCTGTTGAAATTCCTTAGCCAAAGCTTGGATATTTACTGAATGAACAAGTGTTGGTAAACTATCGATAATAGTTTAAAGGGGAGTGGTACTCTTGAAAATATATACAACTCTATTATTTGACGTAGATGATACACTTTTAGATTTTGACGCAACTGAAAGTTTAGCGTTGAAATTGCTTTTCGAAGAGTATCAATTTTCTTTAACGCCAGAAATTGAAATGAATTATAAAAATATAAATAAAAGATTTTGGGAAGCTTTTGAAGAAGGAAAAATAGATAGAGATGTGGTGATGAATACACGCTTTTCTACTCTTTTTAAAGAATATGGTCAAGATGTAGATGGGGTACTTTTGGAAAAAAGCTTTCGGTCATACTTGGAACAGGACCATCAGCTTATCAATGGTGCTACGGAAGTAATATCAGAGCTACATCCGCAATTTGATTTATATATTGTGACAAATGGTGATTCTAAAACCCAGGACAGACGCTTACGTGATTCTGGATTATTTCCATTTTTCAAGGATATTTTTGTCTCAGAAGCTATTGGATTTCAAAAACCAATGAAAGAATATTTTGATTATGTTTTTGCGAGAATTCCTCAATTTGCTAAAAAGCAAACATTAATTATTGGCGATTCCTTGAGTTCAGATATAAAAGGTGGCAATCTGGCGGGTATTGATACGTGTTGGTATAATCCAAAAATGAAGCCTAATAATACAGATATTGTACCAATCTATGAAATCCAAAAACTAGAAGAACTTTATCAAATTTTGGCTGTAAATGAAAAACGGGCTACCGCTATGTGATTATTCAATACAATATTAAAAGAGGAAAGATTCGCAACAAGAATCTTTCCTCTTTTTACATATGACTAATTAGCTTTTTTCCATACAATTTTAACGCTAAATGAGATGACGCGAACAATGCATGATATTCCAGGATTGTAATTCTGAGAGCTATCTTGATTTTTTGAGGGACCCACACAGAATAGAACCGTTTTCTGACAGCTATTTTGATTTTTTCTTAAGCCACCAGTTCATTCGCTATCCTTAACATTCGTGAAGTCTGAAGACATCCCATCACTAAATTTATCGCGACTGGGAAGGATCTCTTTTTCTAATTCCATTTCACAATCTGGACATCTATAAAA
>DATFAH010000152.1:0-22025 GCA_035254805.1 Caryophanales bacterium
CGAGATAAAGGAAACACAATGAGCCGAGAGGCGAATTGATGTTGACTTATCGTAGGGAGGAGGCCCGAAGTTTGCTAGTCGATAGGCCGCTTGCGCTTGACAGTTTTCTAAGTTCAAAATTTTATACTTTTTTATAAGAAAGAAAAGGGCCTCACATGAGGGCCTCTTTTCAAAAAATCATCTTAGATTTTTTTGATATTAAAATGATCTTCTAATAGTACCCAGTTTTCCGGATACGGATAGCCAAGAACCCAATAACTCACTCCTCGTAACCGATAGTCCTTTATGGTATTAAACTTTGCCTTTGCGCTTCTCGCATCCTCAAACCATACTTCATGTCTTCTTCCTTGTTCATCTGTGTAATGAAATGTTGGAGATTCTGCCACTTGATCGTATTCAATCGCCACTCCATATTTCAATGCCCGGGTTAAAGCTTCTTGTGGGCTATACGTTTCCGCTTCCTGCCCCTGAACATGTGGGATGACCCAATCTCTGGCATATAGCTGAAAGCCCATTAGTATTTTCTCCCTAGGGATAACGGAAATGGCGTAATCTAGTACTTTTTTAATTTTATTCAGTGGTGAAACGGCTTGTGGGGGACCCATCCGATAGCCCCATTCATACGTCATCAAGACAACAAAATCAGCAATTCTCCCGTGGGCCGGATAATCATGTGCTTCATACAGCAATCCTTTTTGTTCCGCGGTTTCCTTTGGTGCAAGCGAGGTAGAGACAAAATATCCTTCACCATGAAGGACATCAACCGCATGTTGAAGAAACTGGTTATAGAGTTCACGATCCTCTGGCAAGACACCTTCAAAATCAATATTTAACCCTTTATATCCTTTTTCTTTCATGATGGTCACTAAACTTTTTACCAATGTATCTTTATGTTCTTGACTGGACAACACAGAATGAGCAATATTTTCACCCGATTTAGTTGCCGTAAAATTCGTTATCGACATCATTGGTATCGCATTTTTGGCAAGGCCAGCCTTAATCGAATCCCGGTCATTTGCGATATAGGAAACGAGAGATCCATCCTCTTGAATCACATAGGCAAATGGAGCAAGGTACGTTAAGTGTTCAGCAACCTCACCAACAATTTGTTTTGCTACTTCACCAGATTGGTAAATAAAAGCATTCGATTCAATTGTCGGCTTTTTCCTTGGTATAATCAATTTTATACCCGGATATAAGAGATTAGGATCTTGGATTTTATTTGCTTTTACGATTGCTTGAATGGTGGTTTGGTAGCGCTTTGCAATTTGCCATAAGGCTTCATCAGGCTGAATGGTATGTGTAAGTAGAGGAATACGAAGTGGCGTTCCAGAATGAATGATGACAGGATTTGCAATCTTATTTGCAAGCACGATGGCGGAAACAGTGGTTCCATACTTTTGGGCAATTATCCATAACGCTTCACCCGGTTGTACGATATGAACGGTATCATTTGTCGGAACAACTAATGCCTGACCGACCAATAATTGGTTGGGATTTAGAAGCCCATTGGCCTGAACAATTTGTGAAGTTTCTACCTTATACCGATTCGCAATTTGCCATAAGGTTTCTCCCTTTTGCACAACGTGGATAAACATTATAGCCCCCCCTTTTTTAAAAGCTAGTATCGTTAAACCGCCCCTCTGTAAAATTTCATTTTTATCACCGAAAAGAGTAAAGATATCACTGGAAAATTCCTTTTATCACCGAAACGTTACTATTCTAAGAAGAAAATCTTAAAACTTTTGAATGCGAAAATTATTAGCCAATACCTACCAATTTGTTAGATTCACTTATTAAACATATGCGCTTTGTAGGCTGAATATGTTTTCCAGGCAGACTGCAATTTCCGTCAAATTATTTAATAAATATTTTGCTTTCAACCTTATTTTATTGGGTTTATTCATGTTTTAATCAAACGTTTGATTAAAGGGGTATGCTGTTAAAAATTGGCGTTTATTGAGGATTTGAGATAAAAAGAAGGACTACCTCCAATTTGGAAGTAGTCCATGAATTACACAGGCGTCACGCCATGCTTACGTTCACTAAAAACCATGTATTTAGACATATAAACTTCTAAACGGGCTGACAATTCATCCCGCAGTCGGTTCGGTTCGACGACATCGTCAATGATTAAATCAGATGCGAGCCGGTATACATCGATATCTTGCTGGTATTCCTCGCGTTTTTTAGCAATGAATGCAGCTCTTTCTTCTTCTGGAAGTTCCGCAATTTTATTGGCATACACTGCATTAACCGCGGCCTCCGGACCCATAACTGCAATCGCAGCAGTTGGAAGTGCGATACAGCAGTCAGGTTCAAACGCTGGACCAGCCATTGCGTACAAGCCTGCTCCATAGGCTTTGCGGACAATCACGGTTAGCTTAGGAACCGTTGCTTCACTCATGGCAAAAATCATTTTGGCCCCGTGACGGATAATTCCTGCCTTTTCCACATTTGTCCCAATCATAAACCCAGGTACATCTGCTAGGAATAAGAGCGGGATGTGGAAAGCATCGCATAGCGTAATAAATTTGGCGGCTTTATCTGCCGTATCATGAAAAAGCACCCCACCCTTGACTCGAGGCTGGTTCGCAATGATTCCGACAGGTTGGCCATTGATCCGACCAAAAGAGGTGATGATTTCAGCTGCAAATTTCTTTTTGACTTCACACATGGAGCCCTCATCAATTAACCGTTCAATCAGCTGGTACATATCAAATGGTGCATTTTGATTTTTCGGAATCAATTCTTCTATTGATTTTTCAAACGAGGCTGGTGCTTTTGCCTCCATTTTCGCTGGCTTTTCAGAAAAATTGCTTGGAAAGTAGGTCAAATATTTTTGCACATAGGAAATGGCCTCTTGTTCGGTTTTTACTAGTACATCCCCGCATCCTGAGATTGAGCAATGCATTTTAGCCCCGCCCATTTGTTCAAGGGTAACTTTTTCACCGATGACCATCTCGGCCATACGTGGTGAGCCTAAATACATCGAGGCATTGCCATCCACCATCACGACAATATCACAGAATGCTGGGATATAGGCCCCGCCTGCCGCAGATGGACCAAATAAGAGACAAATTTGCGGAACTTTTCCGGATAATTTCACTTGGTTGTAAAAAATCCGCCCTGCCCCTCTTCTACCTGGAAACATTTCAAGCTGATCGGTAATCCGTGCCCCTGCTGAATCCACAAGGTAGAGGATCGGACAACGCAGTTTTTCAGCTGTTTCCTGAATTCGAATGATTTTTTCCACCGTCCGCTTGCCCCAAGAGCCTGCTTTTACCGTAGAATCATTCGCCATGACACAAACGGTGCGCCTACCCATTTTTCCAATGCCTGTTACAACACCATCTGCCGGGAGATCACCTGATAGTATATTCGCAAACATCCCATCCTCTGATACTAAGCCATTATCTAAAAGTAAATTCAACCGTTCCCGAACGAACAGTTTGCCTTGTTCTTCATTTTTCTGATGATACTTTTCATTGCCCCCTTGTAAGACGGCGTCCTTTTTCAGTTGGTAATCTGAATTTGACATCATGTACCTCCTATTGTCCTTTATATAGAGGGGAACGTTTTTCAGCAAAGGCCCTCAAGCCTTCCAGTCTGTCCTCTGTCGAAATTAAAGCGTTATATGCCAGTTCTTCTATTTTCAAACCGGTGGATAGATCGGTCTCTACCCCTTTATTGATCGCGACTTTTGCCTGAATGAGCGCAAGTGGAGCATTCTTCACCATGGCTCCTGCAAGCTCGAGTGCTTTTTCCATCACATTTTCACGAGGAACAGCATATTCAAGCAAGCCAATGGATACTGCTTCCTCTGCTGAAAGCTGCTTTGCCGTATAGATCAATTCCTTTGCTTTTCCGATGCCAATTAGGCGGGGAAGCCGCTGTGTTCCACCTGCCCCTGGAATGATGGCAAGGGAAGTTTCCGTTAATCCAAGCTTTGCTTCTAACGCTCCAATACGAAGATCACAGGCAAGTGCCAATTCCAGTCCACCACCAAAGGCACCTCCATTTAACGCAGCAATGACTGGCTGTGGCAGAGCAGCCACCTTATTTACGGTTGTTCCAATCATCCGGACAGCTTGTATGACTGAACGTTCACTCATTTCTTTCCGTTCTTTTAAATCAGCCCCAGCACAAAAAACTTTCTCCCCAGCTGCTGTTAAAATGACAACACGGATCTCTCGATTATTTTTAAGATCATCCAATACATTTTGCAGTTCTAGAAGCATTTCCTTTGATAAAGCATTTGCAGCATTCTGACGATTAAGAGTGATAATCGCAATTCCGTCCACTCGTTTTTCTACCAAAATAGTTTTTACAAAAGATCCATTCATGCTAAGCTTTCCTCTCTTTCAGCTCGCAAAATCTCCAATTGATGAGTTTTCAGCTGTTTCCCTAGGATTTTTTCAATCATCAGAGCAGATCCCATCGCCGCCTCAAAATTGACCCCTGTTTCGATCCCCATTTGATGGAACATAAACAGCAGGTCTTCTGTCGCCACATTCCCAGAAGCCCCTTTGGCATACGGGCAGCCGCCTAAACCTCCAGTTGCACTATCAAAAATGATGATTCCCATTTCAAGAGATTTCACTATATTAGCAAGCGCCGTTCCTCTCGTATTATGAAAATGCATTGCAAGTTTATTGACATCATAATGGGGCAGCATTTCTTCGAGAAGAAGTTCAACTTGATTGGGGACTCCAACACCAATTGTGTCACCCAACGATAATTCATCGATCCCCATCGAAAAAAGGCGGTCTGCTACCTTTCTTACCTGCTTTGGGGAGACCGGTCCTTCAAATGGGCAAGCAATGACAGTTGATATATAACCCCTGACGGTCTTTCCGGCTGCTTTTGCACCTCTGACCACTACTTTTAAATCGGAATAGGTATCCTCAATTGTCTTGTTAATGTTGCTTTTATTATGGGATTCACTTGCAGACATAAAGATATTTACTTCATCAATATCCGATTGTAATGCTCGCTCAAGTCCTCTAATATTCGGAACAAGTGCAGCATATGTGACACCAGGATTTCGATTTATTTTTGTCAGTACTTCCCCAGCATCTGCCAGTTGTGGTATCCATTTTGGATGGACAAACGAGCTGACTTCAATATAGGAAAGTCCTGTCTCTGAGAGCGAATTAATCCAGGAAATCTTCTCCTCTGTTGATAGGCACTTTTTTTCATTTTGTAAACCATCCCGCGGACCAACTTCTTTAACTGTCACCCTCTTAGGTAATTTCACCCTTCATCCCCCTATTCTATTTCGATCAGAATATCGGAGTCGTTAACAAAGTCCCCTTCTTGAATATGAACCTTCTTGACTGTTCCATCTTCCTCCACCGAAATGGGAATTTCCATTTTCATTGATTCCAAGATAACGACATCCTCTTCTGCCGTCACTTGATCCCCTTCTTTCACTAAAATTTTCCACACACTCCCTGCCATACTTGCTGTGACAAATGCCATTCTAATTTCCTCCTCATTTTAAGTAATACTTATTCACAAATTGGGTTGTCGTATTCCCAGCTAAAAATTGTTTATGGCTTACGGTTTCAATCAGCATGGGAAGATTTGTTTTCAGACCTTCTATTTTGTAATTTTCTAAAGCCATTTTGAGTTTTTCACAGGCCTCCCTGCGTGTCTCACCCCATATAATCAGCTTCCCGATCAAAGGATCATAAAAAGGTGTTACCTGTGAACCAGCTTCAACAGCACTGTCATTTCGAATGCCATCCCCTTCTGGCAGCTGGAATTCGGTAATCTTTCCTGGTGAAGGGAAAAAGGTTTTCGGATCTTCGGCGTAAATTCGCACTTCAATGGCATGACCCATTTTCCATACATCATCACGTGTAATGGAGAGCTTTTCGCCGGACGCCACTTTCAATTGCTCTTCCACAAGATCTAATCCTGTTATTCCTTCTGTCACCGGGTGCTCCACTTGTAATCTCGTATTCATTTCTAAAAAGTAGAAATTTTGCTCATGATCAACTAAAAATTCAATTGTTCCAGCATTCGAATACCCGATATGTTTTGCAGCCTTTACTGCAGCATCCAACATTTTTTGCCTTGTTTCTTCACTAATAAATGGTGAAGGCGCTTCCTCAACTACTTTTTGATTCCGACGTTGGATCGAGCATTCTCTTTCCCAAAGCGGGATCACATTCCCAAACTGGTCTGCTAAAATCTGTACTTCAATATGGTGTGGCTCTGCAATATATTTTTCTAAAAACATCGCTCCATCGCCAAAAAACATCTCTGCTCGCTTTTTATTACCTGCAAAAACTTTCAAAAGTTCTTCCTCAGAATGTATTAGCTGCATGCCAATTCCGCCACCGCCAGCTGATGCCTTTAGCATAAGGGGATAGCCAAGTTCACGGGCAGCAAGGACAGTCTCTTCTTCTTTTTCAAGTGGTATATTGATACCCTCAATAATCGGGACGCCGGCATCCTTCATCGTCTTGCGTGCCTCAATTTTGCTTCCCATCGAAGAAATGATTTCTGGTGTAGGCCCAATGAATATGAGCCCAGCCTCAATGCATTTTTTCGCAAAAGTAGCGTTCTCTGATAGAAGTCCATAGCCTGGGTGAATGGCTTGTGATCCGCTTTCTTTGGCAACGCGAATGATTTCGTCTGCATTTAAATAACTTTGATTAACTGGCGGTTTGCCGATACAATACGCTTCATCTGCGTGGCGAACGAAAAGAGCTTCGGCATCTGCTTCAGAATAGACAGCTACAGATTGAATCCCGAGCCATTTGCACGTTCGGATAATGCGTAGTGCAATTTCGCCGCGATTGGCGATCAAGATTTTGGTAAACAAAATGAATCACTCCTTTTTTCTACAGTTGTTGAGTCTTCCTAGACTCATAGATTTTTGCTCACTAGCATCCAAGATGGCGGGCGATGACTAGACGCTGAATTTCAGAGGTTCCTTCACCAATTTCCATTAATTTAATATCGCGTAAATGCCGCTCCACCTCATATTCCCGCATATACCCGTATCCGCCATGAATTTGAATCGCTTGGTTGCAGACGCGAAAGCCCATTTCAGAAGCAAACAGCTTCGCAAACGCGGATTCCTTGCCAAATGGTTTTCCATGATCTTTTAACCAAGCAGATTTATAGACTTGATTCCGTGCTAGTTCAATTTCCATTGCCATATCTGCTAATTTAAACTGAATCGCTTGGAAATTAGAGATCGTTTGGCCAAATTGCTTCCGTTCTTTTGCATATTGAAGCGCTTTTTCATAAGCGGCTTGCGCAATTCCAACAGACAAAGCGGCAATCGAGATTCGTCCACCATCTAGCGTATATAAAAACTGGCTAAATCCCTTTTTCTCATCACCAAGTAAATTTTCTCTTGGGACACGGACATCTTCCAAGACAATTTGGCATGTATTTGATCCGCGAACCCCCATTTTGTCATAATTACTGGTTATGGTGACACCCGGTGTATTGGTTGGAACAATAATTGCTGAAATGATATTTCGGCCGTTATCTTTTTTCCCTGTTACAGCGGTTACAATGATTTGCCGGGCATATTGGGCATTAGTAATCCAGCATTTTTCTCCATTAATAACCCACTCATCGCCATCCAATACAGCTTTTGTCCGTGTTCCGCCTGCATCTGATCCGGCATTCGGTTCAGTGAGCCCAAAGGCACCCAGCGTTTCCCCTTTAGCCATCGGGATCAGCCATTCTTGTTTTTGTTCCTCTGTTCCAAAATAATAAATCGGGCTAGCTCCTAAGCTTGTATTCGCTGCATAGCTTAAACCCGTGCCGCCACAGGCTTTTCCAATCTCTTCGACCGCAATACAATAGGAAATAGTGTCCCCTCCCGCACCGCCGTACTTTTCTGGAAAAGGAATACCAAGCAGCCCAAGTTTCCCTAACTTTTCAAATGTCTCATACCTCATTTTCCCTGTTTGATCTACTTCAACTGCATAAGGTTTAATTTCATTTTCAGCAAAATCTCTAATCATTTCTTGCAGCATCATCTGTTCTTTCGTCAATTCAAAACTCATCGTTTATCTCTCCTTATTGTTGGAATGCATTTTTCTTTCTCGGGATCAGAAGTTTTTGAACCTAAATTTTTTATTAAAACGCCTCTAGCTTCACATCTTCAGGGATGATTAATTCAACAGCTGTGCAATCACATATTTGTTCAACCGTAAAACCACATGCTACTTCTCTTAGTTTCAGGCCGTCTGCTGTGATATCCATAACGGCCCGATCGGTGATAATTCGTTCGACAACGCCTTTTCCTGTAAGCGGCAATGTACACTCTTTCAAAATTTTGGACTCTCCATGTTTATTGACATGTTCCATAATTACAATGGTTTTTAAGGCGCCATGGACAAGATCCATCGCCCCGCCCATTCCTTTGACCATTTTTCCTGGTATCATCCAGTTTGCTAAATCCCCTTTTTGCGAGACCTCCATTCCTCCAAGAATGGCAACATCAATATGACCACCGCGAATCATCGCAAACGATTCAGCACTATCGAAGAAAACGGAGCCTGGAATTGCAGTGACCGTTTCTTTTCCAGCATTAATTAAATCGGCATCCACCTCTTCTTCAGAAGGGTAGGGTCCAATTCCGAGCAACCCATTTTCAGATTGGAGAACCACTTGCTTATCTTTTGAGATGAAATTAGCTACCATTGTTGGCATACCAATTCCTAAATTGACATAATTGCCATCTTCAATCTCTCTTTCAGCACGCCTGACGATTTTTTCTCTTATGTTCAATTCTGTTCCCCTCCTTTAGGCCCTTATCGTTCTCCGCTCAATCCGTTTTTCTTGATTTCCTAGGATCAATCCCTGCACATAAATACCAGGTGAATGAATAAAATTGGAGTCAAGATCACCAACTTCCACTATTTCCTCTGCTTCTACAATGGTAACCTTTCCCGCAGGTGCCATGATTGAATTAAAATTCCGAGCCGTTTTCCGATACACCAGATTCCCATACTTATCTGCCTTATATGCACGAATAAGGCTAAAATCAGCAATCAATGATTCTTCCAAAATAAATTCTTTCCCATTGAATTTGCGCACTTCTTTGCCTTCTGCAATGGGGGTACCCACTCCAGCTGGTGTAAAAAATGCCGGTATGCCCGCTCCACCCGCCCGTATTTTTTCTGCAAGCGTGCCTTGCGGAGTCAATTCTACTTCAATTTCACCGGCAAGCAGCTGGCGTTCAAACTCTTTATTTTCTCCAACATAGGAAGCAATGATTTTTTTTATTTGCTTATTTTGTAAAAGTAGCCCTAACCCCCAATCATCTACACCACAATTATTTGAAATGATGGTCAAATCTTTAGTGCCTTTTTCAGCTAAAGCCTTAATCAGGTTTTCCGGAATTCCACAGAGACCAAAGCCCCCGATCATTAATGTCATGCCATCTTGAATACCATTGACTGCTTCGATAAAATCCGAATAAATTGGTTTCATTTTATCTATCCTTTCTTTAGGATTATTTGACCAGTATTATTTGAGAATAATGAATCTAAAGTAAAACGCTTACAAAGTAACATACTTTTATTTTATGGTCAGATTATTGTGAATGTCAATAATATTATGAATAGTCATTCATTTTATAGAGACTAAACATAATAAAAAACCTGGATAGCAATAGTGGCCCATCCAGGTTTTCACTTAAGAATTTTATAGGCTTCAATGAGCCGCTGTAATCCAGTGATGATTTCAACGATTAGAAAAACAATAGTCCAAAACACAAGGTGTGATTGGAAAAGAACCATAAGAGAAAATAGAATAAATCCCTCTGTTCGTTCTGCGAGGCCAGGCTGATAATAAAAGGATTTCACACTCTCTTTTTCCGATAAGGCGCCAACAGTCAAAAAAATAGTCATTGTAAAAATGATCGAAATGGCAAGGAAAAGAAACGATAATAAAACCGTTGGATCTTGATGCCGCAACGCTAAGGCAACTAAAATTCCCGCCTCTACGATACGGTCAAGTGTAACATCTAAGACTGTTCCCCAAGGTGATGATGTTTTACTCTGTCTCGACATACTTCCATCCACTGCATCGAGGAAACCTGAAAGCCAAAGAACCGCTACCCCTGCAAATGGCTGTTGTAAATAAACTAGGACACTTGCAAAAATTCCGATTAAAAAAGCAATAATCGTTACATGGTTCGCTTTTAATCCCATTTTTAAAAAAATAGTTGCTGTTTTCGAAATAATAGGCTGTACTGCAGCCCGTCCATGGGTATCAAGCATCACTTTTCTCTCCTATACTTTAAATTATTGATGATACCAAATAATCCGCTCAAAAGGTATTTTTATGGTTACTTCCTTATTCAATCCAGGAATAGTGTTCCATTCCATACTATTTATCTCTAATAAACAATCACCAGATTTTACGATCACAGAAAATCCGCCATTACCAGGTATAATCTTTGTAACGATCCCTGAAATAAAGCCTATTGGGTTTTCCTCTTTGCGAGTTTCAAGTATTAACCTTTTATCAATAAACTTTAAACTATTAGCAGGAATCCAGCCTCTTTCCTTTGTAGGGAGGGAGGTTAAATCGCATTGAAAATACTTTTGCCATTGTTCCCTAGTAAAACGGTTTGGTAGAGATAAAAAAGCTGCTATTTTCTCAGAGAAAGGTTTTTGATAGAGTTCTGCTGGCCTCCCTGTCTGTTGCAAAGAGCCCGCTATCATAATTCCAATTCGGTCTGCCACCGAAAACGCCTCATCTAAAAAATGAGTAACCCAAATAATCGAGAAGCGGTTCTCTCGCTGAAAATGATATAGCCAGTCGATCAACTCTAGTCTTAGTGGTGTATCTAATGAGGCAAACGGTTCATCCAAAAGTAAGAGGTCGGGCTTTTGAATCAATGTCCTCCCCAAGGAAACTCGCTGCTGCTGTCCGCCTGAAATCTGGTGTGGATACCGGTCCTCCAAACCATCAAGCTGCATAATTTTTAAAAACTGACTGGCCTGTTCTGTTCTTTCTTTCCGGGGGACACCTTTCACGCGTAAGGCAAATGCAATATTTTCAAGCACCGTTAAATGAGGAAATAGCCGCGGCTCTTGGAAAACCATCCCGACTGTCCCGATGCCATTTTCCCAGCATAACTCACCTGAAGCGATAGGAACTAATCCAGCAATTCCTTTTAAAAGTGTCGTTTTCCCACTACCTGACGGACCCATTAACACAAAAATTTCTCCTGGTTGAATATGCAATTCAAAACCCGTAATGATATTCGCTTCCTGATAATGAATATGAATCTGCTTTAGATGCATGTTCTCCCTCCCTCCTTCCTGAATTAATACTTTCTTCTGGCTGTAAATTTTATTAAAAGCAAATAGATCATCAACAGTAAGAGAACAGGCAAAAAGAACCAAAGACTATAAGCAGACACCAACGAGGAACTTCCGCTGCTTGCATACGGAAAAATAATGACGGGAAGGGTTAACAATGTTCCTCCACTCATAATCCATGTCGGCAAATACTGACTTAGCGAGATGATCATCACCAATAAACTGCCTAAAAGGATAGATGGTCGAAGTAAAGGAAATTCGATCAGCCAAAAGATCTTCCATGCATTCGCCCCAAGCATGCTAGCAGCTTCTTGAATCTTTTGTCCCATTAATCGAAACTGAAACCAAATTGTCGCGATAAAATATGGCAAGGTCACGATTAGATGTCCAAGAGCTACACTAATATAAGGATTCAAAAATTCTAATCGTAAAGCGAGATCATGCATCCCCATAATAGAAACCGTATAGGGAATAAACAATGGTGAGAGCAAAATGATGAATACGATTTTTTTCCCTTTAAATTCGTATTGCGCTAACACTTTTGTTGCCGGGATTCCTAAAATCAAATTTCCTATTAGTGTTAGTACTGCGACGATTACACTGTTGTTTAACCCCGAAATGGCCATTCCACTATCCGAAAAAAGATAATGCCAAGATTCCCCACTCATTTTTTCAGGCATTAACAATGGCCATGGCCATTGTTTTGTAAAGCTCCATATGGCCAATGGAATGAATGGAAGAAACAGAAACAAACTAAGC
Source organism: Caryophanales bacterium (assembly GCA_035254805.1). Classification (GTDB taxonomy): domain Bacteria; phylum Bacillota; class Bacilli; order Bacillales; family Cytobacillaceae; genus JAUZPL01. The sequence goes on from DATFAH010000152.1 coordinate 12,075, forward strand.
AATATCATGAAGAAGTTATTGGTTTTTCTTAATAATAAAATCTTTCTCACCATACTCTTCTCCCCTGTTTATACCACTTTAATTGCAAATAGATTAAAATAATGCCAGTAATAAATGAGACCACAGCTAACATCAAATTCATGGCAATGGCGATTGGCTGTCGGTCTAAGCCAAACTGAGAATATTCTTGCCATGCCATGACTGGTACCGATCCAAAAGATGTCCGTGCCAATAAAGCTGGAATCTCATACGCTCCAAGCGTAAAAGCAAAGACCACCCACATACCACCTACCCATATCGGCAGGAGAATCGGAACGATGACCCAAAGAACGGTTTGCGTAAGGGATGCTCCTAATGATGCCGAAGTCTCCTTCTGGTCTGAAAGTAATTTCAAAATGAATGGATAAATGAGCAGGACGATAAACGGAACTTCCTTCCATAAATAAGCCAGGATCACACCAACACCCCAGTCATCATGGATAATGATAGGGAAATTTTCAAGTGAATCGATTATACCTAAATGAAAGGCAATCCGTGAGTACCAGCCGCTTTGCATAAATACTTGCATCAGGATATAGGCAGCAAATAAATGAGGGATGCCCATTGGCAGTTGGAGTAGAATATGTAGCCACTTCCAGCGATATGTTCGTACAGCCAAAAACAAAGCAGAAAATAGGCCAATCATCCCCGCTAACAACGCAGTTAATAAGGCTATTCCTGTGGTGACTCCAAGCGAATGAGCAAATGAAGAATTGGCAAGCTCCTTATAAGCCCAAAAGGAATCATGATGGGATAACGGAGGATTTCCTGTTTGACTACTAAAACTTATATACAGAGATTGCAATGTACCTCCAATAAAAAAACACACCATAAACAAAAGGGCTGGGAGAAGCCCCAACAGCCCTTTATATTTTTTCATTTGAAAGGTATTTTTAGCGATTCGCAACATTGTCCATCCATCCTCGTTCAAGCCATTGGACATATTCGGCACCAATTTCAGGTATGCGATGATTGGCTAACACTTCCTGTGAAAGAGTTGCTGGCCCTCTATCGATAGCATCCATTGTTTTCTTATTTTTTTCCGATAACCGATCTACCGAAAGTGAAGTATTTTCACCCCAATACTTTAGGTCCATCTTTTCCAGCTGTGCTGAAGGTGATAAAAGGAAGTTGATGAGAACCAAAGCCCCAGCAGGGTTTGGAGCATTATAAGGAATAGCCAAAAAGTGAGTGTTTGATAAAGTTCCCTTGTCTAGCACAAATGTTTTAGTAGAGGCAGGGAATTCACCTTTTTTCATTAAGTTTGAGGCATTTGCTTCATCATAGCCCATTGTCATCCATACTTCTCCGTTCACATACAATTGCTCTAATTGTGACAATGACTGGGGATATGATTTTCCATCTCTCCATAAATACGGTTTCATTTCATTTAAAATTGCCCATACTTGTTTTGCATCATTTTTCATTAGTGATTCATCATATTTATTCAAATATGCATTGTAGTTTTTACTTTTTTCATGTAAGACATGGCGGATAAAGGCACTGCCTGTAAAATCTGGTGGAGCAGGATAAGTAAACTTCCCAGGGTTCTTCTTTACCCAATCCATTAGCTCATCCATCGATTTTGGCGGCTGGGTGATTTTGTTTGAATCATAGGCAAAAACAAATTGTACCTTTCCCCAAGGTGCTTCATACCCATCCGTAGGAAACCCGAAATCATACTTCGTATCAGCCTTGTCCGCATTGACATACTGGTTAAAGTTAGGTAAAACCTTCGTAATTGGGCCCATCAGCAAATTTTGTTCTTTAGCGGTTTTAAAATTTTCCCCATTGATCCAAAGAACATCCATTTCCCCAGATTTTTTCCCGGCTCTTTTTTCAGCCATTAACTTATTAATAAACTCTTTGGTATCCATTGGATAGCGTTTTACGTCAATATTATATTGCTTCTTCAAAAAGGGGGCAACCCATTCATCAATATATTGATTAATTCCTTCGTCCCCGCCCCACATAAAGAAGTTAACTTTCGTTCCGCTTGCTTGTGCCGTGATCCTTTTCCAATCTTTATTTAAAACACTTTTATTACTTTTTTGACTTACATCCAAAGAACTGTTGGAACACCCTGATATGATGAAAATAAATACCATTACTACAATTAGAATTTGTTTTATTTTAATCATAACTTTGTTTACAACTTCCTTTACAGTCAAAATATCCCGCTAATAATCCAAGGAAAAAATACATGGCAAAACCAAATCCATGTACAAATAAATATTGTTCTAAATGACGCGTTGAAAAGAAACTATAAAGATTATATAGCATGATTCCCACTAAAAGAATCCACCTTAAATGCCAAAGGATCTTTTGCATTTTTCTAGCTGTGTGCATGCTCATTTTGCCCTTTTCCCCTTCCACTTATAAGGAAGCCTTATTATCGTTTCCGGCTCTTTTATTTCACCCAAGTAATGAATAGCATCCAGGAGAATCTTTCTTTGGAATTCTGTTTCTCCCGCCTTCCCAAAGCTGCGTCCTAAAGGGAATCGTAAATGCATGGCCCTTGGTACCCTAACCTTTTTGGTTAGATCAATGAGGTGAGAGATGGAAATGGTCGGAATTCCAGCCTGTTCAATTGCATTCTGAATCAATCCCACGGATTGATGGCATATATATCAGCCAGGATTTAGAATCACAGCATCCACTTGATCATTTTGTAACTGCTGAATAATGAGCGGAATGGATTCTTCAAGAAGAGGAGCTGTATTCGGGATATACCCCATTAAACCATAGTGGGTTAGAGCGACCTCCTTGATAATTCCTTCAGCAGCTAATTCAAGAAGTCGTGTTAACGGAAAAACACAGTTAATATCCTGATCGGCATCACTTCGATCAAAATGGGTATGACTAATCATTAAATCTTCCTCTTTCGTTGCCCAAGGAATTAGTCTAACAGTAGGATCCCCAGCCTCCACATCAAACACAGGCTGATTTTTCAAATGAACACCTGCTGTTGTAATAAGGGCTACAACTGATTCGTTTGCAGGCTTCGTAAATTTAGTCAATGGAATAATGCCTGTATTAGCATGGATCATATGCTTTGCCCGATAACCAACAATCGATTCAATGAACCTGTTTCCGGATAGCTTCATCCTTTCTCCCCCTTTCTGACATCCAGAATAATCCTCCTACTAAGCTCGACAAAGTAACAAGGAAGAAAAACAATAATGAAACAGAGACCGCTATTTCACTTGGAACCCCTAGCTCATTGAAGAAAAATATATAGCTACCTTCGCGGACGCCAAGTCCATTTACACTTACAGGAAGCATAGTAATAACAGAGATCAGCGTAATAATCATTAATAATTCGAGCCAAGGTAAATCAAATCCCAATGATAAAAATAATAATTGATTAATCCAGGCCAAGCCAATTTGAAACAGGATGGATAAAACTCCAATTGACAGCCACCACTTTAATCCATTACTGCGATAAGTCTCCGCTGTTGAAATTATTTTTTCAAGTGAACCTTTCACTAAAATAAGCATGTTACGCATTCTTGTTGGATTTTCTTTTGTCTGCTCACTCTCTTTCATTTTTGCCTTTTTCATCCATTTGCCTGCTGCGATAAAAAGAATCACACATACTCCAGTTATCAATAAAACGGATAAAACAACCGATTTGGATGTTTTTACAGAAAAAATGGACACAATGGCAATTCCAATCAGAGCAATCCCGCTAGTTAACCGTTCAAACGCCACCGATGCGGCAGCAGATGGAATCCCTGTAATCCTACCTAAATAGTAAATCCTTACGACATCCCCACCAACACTTCCAGGTAAAAAATTATTAAAAAATAATCCAATATAATAGAAACGCCCTAATCTATTTAATGAGGTGTTTTCTCTGTCAACTTTAGTTAATGAAGAGTCAACAAGTAATTTCCATTTCCATACACTTGATGCCACTGTCACTTGAATAGCCAGAAAGGCGGCAATAAAATAGGGCATTGATCCCTTCCTGACCACTTCTAACATTTTATCCCATTCAATCATATGGAGAATCCACAAAATCAAACTGATACTTCCAACAATCCTAATCAACAATTGGGTTTGCGTTTTTCTTGTTTTATTTGGTAAAGAAGACATTAAAGTTGATCTCCTTGTTTGTTTTTCCCTTTTGCCTTCCACTTAGGCCGAAGAATCATCCCGATTACAACTAAAGCCATCACAATCGTGAACATAAAGAATAAGATTTTCACTGTGTTTGTCGCATTTTGGCCCAGGTAGGAATAAAGAATCGTTGCTGGCAATTGACCAAGACCTGTAGCCCAGAAGAATTGCCAAAAGGAAATAGATGTTACACCGGCAGCGTAGCTCACCAAATCAAAGGACACAATCGGTAACAGCCTTGCTATAAAGACCGCATGCTTTCCATACTTGGCAAAAAATTGATCCCACCAGCTTAACGCTTTTTTTGTTACCATTTTCTCTACAACAGGTCTGCCTAAAAATTTCGCTACATAAAAACAAATGATCGCACCAAGCATGGCACTGCTCCATGATAATACGGCACCAAAGGCAAAACCGAATAAAAGACCATTTGCAAACGTAATGACAAAGGCTGGCAGCGGAGCAATAATGGATTGAAACACCATTAAAAAGGCTGAAACAACTGCTGCTAGCGGGCCAAATGATAGTAAGTAATCCTTGAACCCTAATACATCAGCATCTTTTAAAAAGCTAACCGATTTATTCATCGTATCTTGAATTTCTCCCTGCCCTAAGTAGAGCAACAAAAAGAAAGCAATGATTCCAAATAAAAACATCATCCCAAATCTTTGTAGTCGCGATAGATCATCCCAGTTATTGGTACCTTCTTTTAGTGGCTTAGTTGCTTTGCTGAGGGAGACTCCGAGTACGATAAGCCCTAAGACCATCATGATAAGTAGAATGTTGTTCATTCCATCCAAAGATAAAACATCTTCAAGAAATAGTGCTTTTCTAGCTGCATATGCCGGTATAATCGCAATACTCCCATCCCTTAATGTGAAGAATAGGATCACGGCCATACTGAGAAGGGAAATCAAAATACTTTTCCGCTTTGATTTCCAGTAAGCAAACTTATTGGCATTAAAAAACACACATAAAAAGAAAAACCATAGACATGTTAAAATCGAAATCGTTATAAAGTACTCACTGTCAAAACGCATATCAATCCAAGTGGATTGAGTGATGATCAGATCAAGCGCCATTCCCATCAGAAAGAATAGGAATAACGCTGTAGCTAATTGAATGACAGTATTCATGATATTTTTCATAACATCACCTGTTATTTCACAATCGAATAAGTTAAAACCACAGGAGTACCATCCTTTTCAACAGCAGGAACTCCGCCAATCTCAATCAATATTAACATTATAAATAATAAATAATTCAATTATCATTCATATTATCGATAAAACAACTTAAACCATATCTCTTTTTTCGATGGATTTACTGAATTATTCTGTTGAGTTCCACGATTTCCTAACTGGTGTACAGCAACAAATAGCTTTAATAAAGTTAGGAAGGCTGATTGGATTTCGTAAAAGAAATCCAAGTATCTCGTTGAATATTTTTGCAAGGAGAAAGCAAAAAAAAAGGGGTGCTATTTCTAGCACCGTCAAAGGAAACATCTAATAAATGAAAAAACAGTTCTTGAAAGGATCATATCAAACAAAAATGCATCTTGTAAAATAGCGAAAAAAGCATTTTCAAGGCATTTTCTGCTCTAAAATTCCATTTTCACTAGGGGAAAATGATGTTTTCGCCTATAATTTTATCTCAATTTTGGATTTTGATGTTTTTTTTATAAAAAGGGACGATTGGAAAAAACCAATCGTCCCTCGTTTTATTTACATTTATTTATGCCCGCCGCTTAATCTTTGCTTTTTTGATTTTTTAAAGTAAAGCAACTCATAGAAAACAGGTACGATCACTAATGTAAGCACGGTTGCTACCGCCAAACCACCGATAACGACAACAGCTAGGCCTTTTGACACAAGGGATCCTGTTTCTGGATCACCAAATAAAATCGGGATCATGGCACAAATCGTGGCAACGGCCGTCATTAAAATCGGCCTGATTCTTGTTGCTGCACCCTCAATAATCGCTTCTCTAATAATCATATGTTCTTCATTTTGTTTTACCTTGTCAATCAAGACAATGGCATTCGTAACCACAATTCCGATGAGCATTAACGCTCCGAACAGTGCAGTTGGGTCAATCGACACATGCGTAATTAACAATCCTAAAATCGCTCCAATTGAAGCAAGTGGCAATGTCATAAGAATCGCAATTGGTGTCCGTAAGTTTTTGAAGGTAATGACCATAATCAAATACACAAGGCCAATGGATGCTAACATCGTTAAGCCTAAGTCAGCAAAGTCGCTGGATTGCTGTGCTGTTGCTCCACCTGTCACAAGCTTAACCCCTTTAGGAAGCTTAAGGTCTTGTGTCGTCTTCGTAATTTTATCTGATACAACGGAAAGTTTATCAGAATTAACAAGTGCACTGACTCTCAAGTACTGATCGCCGTCTTTATGAAGGATCGTGCTGGATTGCTCGCTTTTTTCAATGATTGCAATGCTGCTTAGAGAAACAGCACCTGTTTCGGTCATAATTTGGCTATTTTGTAAATCCGCTTTGGATGTTGGATTAAATCCTGCATCAAGGTAAACCATGTTGTCTTTGTTGTTTAAATGAACAGTTCCAATTGGCGTTGGATTCATAATAGCATGCAGTTGCGTTGCTACTTGCTGGGTATTTGCTACATTTGAATTCACTTTGATCGTATAGACTGGTTTTGTTTCTTCCTGATTACTTGTAACCTTGTTTACTCCATTAATTTCCTTGATACGATCCATTACTTGATGTGATGCTTTCATGAGATCCTCAGGTTTTTTACCAACAAGATCTAGGGTAATTTCTGAACCTGAAGAAGATCCCATCATCGATCCTGCTGAAACAGAAAGGTCCGCTTCTGAAAATTCATCCTTTAGTTTTTTAACATTTTTAATAAATTTGTCGGCATCGGCGCCTTCTTTCATAAGAATCGTATAGTTTGCTTCAGTAGGGTTGCTGACTTGCCCCCATGATGCTTGATCCGGATTGATTCCAGCTTGAGTAATAATATATTTATAGCCATCAAAGTCTTCAAGTTTCTTTTCAAAATCAATCGCTCTTTTATTAACCATATCCATTGGTGTTTGGCTTGGGAATGCTAAATTAACCATCACATTTTGGGCATTTTTTGCATCTATCGCACCCTTTGGCATCGCAAAGTAAAGACCAATTGATCCTGCGAAAAAGAAAATCGCAAGTAAAATCGGGATAAATTTATGGTTTAATGACCATCTTAGCACCTTCATATAGCGCTCAGGTTTTTTATGGGCAGGAAGTTTTGCCGCCTTAAGCATCCCAAAGCTCATTAACGGGACAACCGTAAGTGCCACAACAAGTGATGCAAGCAATGAATACGTAATTGTTAAGGCAAATGGGTAAATAAAGCTTCTTAGAGAGCCTTGAATTAATCCCATTGGCAAGAAAACCGCCACTGTTGTGAGTGTCGAAGAAGTGATCGCAGAGGCAACTTCCTTAACTGCTGCGAAAATGGTCTCTTTATCAAACTTGTTTTCTTGTGTTTTTCTAAAAATATTCTCAATGACGACAATACTATCATCCACTAAACGTCCGACTGCAACCGCTACCCCGCCTAGCGTTAAAATATTTAACGTGATCCCTGATTTCCATAATAGGAATAGTGTAATACCTAATGAAAGTGGAATAGAGACGATCGTAATAACCGTTGACCTAATGTTACGTAAGAATAATACAATCACAATGGTTGCGAAAAGCGCTCCCATTAAAACCTCTCTCATCATGCTATTAACAGAATGCTGAACCATATCAGAGGTAGCAAAAATCACTTCTGCCTTTGCACCCGTGATTTTTTTGGCTTCTTTATAAATCTCTTTACCAACGGTTACGGCACTAGCATTATTTCCTTTTGTGATATCAATAACTAGCGCTTCTTTCCCATTTATCCGCGTAATACTTACTTGATTTGATTCGGATTTTACGGTTGCAATATCTCCTAGCTTCACTTTTGGTGCACTAGGCACAGGTAAAGGAATCGTAAGATTTTTCAAGGCCTCTAAACTATCGATATTACCCAAAACCTTCAAGTTTGCCATTTTCCCATCAATCGCTTTTTCCCCAACTGATACAGTTAAATTTTGCCCTTGAAGAATGCCCATTACAGACTGGAGAGGAATATGATAGGCCGCCATTTTCGCATGATCTAGCTGGACCACTACTCTTGGATCTGTTTTCCCATATAAAGTAGCGCTGCCAACACCATCTAATGCTTTAAATTTAGGGACTATTTCCTTTTCAGCCTTTTCCATGTTCGCTTTCGTCAATCCATCATGAAATGTTAATGAAACTTCAGCAATTGGAATTTGACTTGTATTTAACTGGACAACATTAGGCTTTTGCACGCCATCAGGCAACGCAATTTTACTTACATTATCTTCTACTTCCGTCTTTGCTTCCTTCATATCTGTCTTTGAATCAAAGGAAATGTTAATTTGCGAGTAACCATCACCCGTTGTTGAATAGATACTCTTTTTTCCTTTTACAGATGCTACGGCATTTTCAATTGGTGTCGTGATTTCATCCACCATTGTTTTCGAATCATATCCTTGCCCAAGTGTTACCACTGTAACTTGTGGATTATCAGCTTCTGGCAAGAACTCCATTGGAAGTGTAAAATAGCTTACAATTCCCATCGCCAACGATAATATAACGACGACTGTTATAGCCGCTTTGTTATTAAACGCCCATTTTGTAAGTAGAGACATTTAGTGCCAACCTCCCTATTTTCTCCCTCTAAATTAAATCTTTCCATCTAAAACCAAACACAGACTTTTATTATACATGTGTTTTGTAAAAAAAGGATATTTTTTTGTAAATATTAAAGAAAAAAGTAACTTTTTTACTTTTATTAAAATGAATTTAATTCACATCCCTTTTTTGCATTTTTTTATCATTTTCTTCACTCTCTGTACTAACACATTCCACCATTAAAATTTACAAGTTCTGGCCCTTTTCTTAAACAGCCCCTGGCACGAACATTTTCTAAGTCTCTGGTCTTAGATTAAGGAAACTTGAGATTCTGAAAATAACAAAAAACCACTTCTTACATTTTAGGAAGTGGTTTGATAGTTTTAACATATACCTGGCTTAATATTTCAGTCCGTCACTTAAGTCTGGGACCTAATTACTTAGAATTTCTTTTGCTTTTTCCTTCATTTCCTTATATCGTTCATTTGAAAGTTTTAAGATGCTCTCCTCAGCAGTAAAACGCATAACAATGGCATCTATTTCTCGTCTTGAGAATCTGCCCTGGTCATGTATTTTATATCCCCTTCCATTAAGTTTATATCTTATGAAAAAACTATCCGCCTTCTTTTTAACTCTTGGAAAGGCTTGGACAAAATTAAGAATTGCCTCTTGGCAAGAACATTCTGGATTCATGCAATAAGAATCAGCAACTAAAAATAGCTTTCCATTATAAACGAAGTGAAAAAATTCATCCGTTTGATTTGGGAAAACTTCTGAATAACAAACCGTAATGCCTTTTGCCATCTTACTCAGCACTGCCTGCATCATACCACTCCTTTATTAAATTCGTAATTTAACTGGTAACTATAACAGTTATTGTGGGAATCATACCAGACAAAACTAAAGCATGTAAAATCGCGAAAATAGCCTTTTCAAAGCATTTTTTGCTTTAAAATTTGATTTATTCTTGCGTAAAAAATCATTTTCACCGATAATTCTATCCTGATTATGGATTTTTGATGTTTTTTTATTTCTATACAAATAAAAAAGACTTTCGCAAATATTTGGCAA
>DATFAH010000153.1:0-2706 GCA_035254805.1 Caryophanales bacterium
ACCGTGTTCCCGTTAGAAGGAATTTGGGATTTGGATGAAGAAGGAAGAAAACTTGATTATTTGGATAAAAACCATCTCGTATACAAATTAATGATCAGGCAGCCTGATTTTATGACGGAAGACCTTTTCCATGATGCTGTAGAAATGGTCAAAGTAAAAAAGAAACAATTACGAGTTGAAACTGCAAAGCTTGAAAGATTAGCTGATGGGCTATCCGTTCAGATGATGCACAATGGCAGTTATGACAATGAGCCTGAGTCCTTTTTACTCATGGAAAAGTATTGTGAGGAACAGGGATTACTGAGGATTGACAAACGGCATCGAGAAATCTATATCACAGATCCAAGAAAAACGAAATCAGAAAAATTAAAGACTGTTTTAAGATTTAAAGCCATAAAAAAAGAAGTAGAAAGTTAAATCATAGAAAAAAGGCAGAATTTCCTTAACGGGCTCTGTATCTATCGCTTACATTAAAAAACGTAAGTTACAATGAGTGCCAATTTTTTGCATGTGAAAATGGCACTCATTTTTTATTGGTGTAAAGCAATTTGAGCGGAAATTGAGTCAATTTCATAATTTCTAATTTTAAAGAAACACAGACCTACAGAATTCTGATTTGAGTGGTATACTGACATCTTCCATGATTTTAGGGGCGATCCTGCCAGAAACAGAGACGTATTCAGACAGCTTCCATGGTTTTTACGGCGATTCTGTCAGAAACAGTGTCGTATTCTGACAACTTCCTTGTTTTTAACAGCGATCCTGTCAGAAACAGAGACGTATTCAGACCGCTTCCTTGGTTTTTACAGCGATCCTGTCAGAATTTGAGTTGTATTCCGTTGGCTTTTTTGTTGGATTCCTTATTGAACAAACCCTCAGCATAGTGTGGCGATGGTTGGGGATGGTGTAAATGATGCCCCGGCTTTAGCAGCTTCAACTGTTGGCGTAGCTATGGGTGGTGCTGGAACTGATACGGCATTAGAAACTGCTGATATCGCCTTAATGTCCGATGATTTGAGTAAATTGCCATATACCATCAAATTAAGCCGTAAGGCATTAGGGATTATCAAACAAAATATTACCTTCTCAATAGCAATTAAGGCAGTGGCTCTTCTGTTAGTCATTCCCGGATGGTTAACAGTATGGATAGCAATTTTTGCAGATATAGGAGCCACGTTGATAGTAACATTAAATAGTTTGCGCTTATTAAGGGTTAAAGAATAAATATAATGCTACAAAAGAAAGGGATAACGTTTTGTTATCCCTTATTTTTTGGAGATTTGAGTTACACACACCAAAGGTTTCATATTTCCGTAACAATTATTTATCAAAATACTATTTTTAATATGTTATCATTTAAACACAAGTAAATGATAATGATTATCAATATCTGGGAGGATTTTTATAAATGCAGCAAGATAAAACAGTTGTATACGGAAAAACACAACAAAAAAGAATAAAATGGAAGAGTTTATTTATATGGCTTTCCTCGATTGGACCAGGTTTAACAGTAATGCTTGCAGATACAGATGCCGGGTCAATTGTTACGGCAGCTCAAAGTGGAGCACAATGGGGTTATAAATTATTAGCATTACAGTTACTTTTAGTCCCTATCTTATACTTTGTTCAAGAATTAACGATTCGTATAGGAATTACAACCAGAAAAGGGCATGGGCAACTTATTCGTGAAGTTTTTGGTATTAAGTGGGCATGGTTCTCCGTGGGAACGCTTTTATTAGCAGCTATCGGAGCGCTGGTAACGGAATTTTCCGGAATTGTAGGCGTAGGAATGCTATTCGGTGTTTCAAAATGGGTGACTGTTCCTCTGGTTGCTATGATCTTGATTTTAATTTCCGGAGTAGGAAAATATAAACGTGTAGAACGGATAGCTATTTTAGTAGGTCTATTCGAGTTAGTATTTATCCCAGCAGCCTTATATGCAAAACCTAATTTTGGAGCAATGATGGATGCTTTTGTCGGACATCAGCCGTTTAATAATAATTCATATTGGTTATTGATAGCTGCAAATGTTGGAGCTGTTATTATGCCTTGGATGGTGTTTTATCAACAAGGAGCTGTTATAGACAAAGGATTGAGTGATAAAACACTTAAATATGGCAGAATAGATACATTTTTTGGTTCCTTCCTAACTCAAATTATTATGGCAGCAGTCTTGATTTTGACAGCTGCGACTATAGGCAAAATAAATCCTGCAACACCATTGGATAATATCCAACAGATAGCAAATGCGCTAACTCCAATCCTAGGTAATTTTGTTGGAAAAGTGTTATTTGGTGTTGGACTGACTGGAGCAGCATTAATTGCTGCAATTGTTGTATCTTTAGCGACTTCTTGGGCATTTAGTGAAGTTTTAAATGTTCCTTGCAGCCTGAATTGCAAGTGGAAACAAGCACCGGTTTTTTATAGTTTTTATTGTGGAGGAATTATTGTTGCGGCTATTGCTGTACTTGTAGGAATTCCTTTAGTTTCTTTAACAGTGGCGGTTGAAGTAATGAACTCTTTACTTTTACCAATCGTCCTCGGATTTTTATTAGCACTAGGTTGGAAGACACTTCCAAAGAAGTATAAATTAAAGAAGTGGGAAAAAATAGTACTTATTCTCATTTATGTCCTTGTATGCTCTTTAGGAATTTTAACTGTTTTTCAAATGTTTTTTTAGCTTAAAATACGATTATAATCTAAATC
>DATFAH010000154.1:0-7065 GCA_035254805.1 Caryophanales bacterium
AAAAATTAAACGATGTGATAAATGCTTTAAAAGAAAAAGAAATAAAATACAAGCAGGAAATTGACAACTTAAACAAAACGATTCAAGACAAAGAAAAAAAATACAATGAGCAGATAAAACAATTGGAAAAAAATTTTATTGAAAAATCTGAAAGAATAATGACTTCATCAAGAAGCAGAAGAACTCCACAATCAGCCCCAACTAAAGTCGCAAAATTAAATTCACCAGATATTTTTTATGAAAAGCGTCCATATTACAACGAATTAAATGTTTCAAAAGTTATTGATCCATTTGGACTTAACAGAGCAATAAATTAATCATAAAAAGGGCAGTGATGATGACATCGACTGCCCTTATTTTTATTTGGTTATTCAATACCTGAAACAAGAAGAAAATTATAAAATATGGTACCCAGAATCAACATGGATGTTTTCACCAGTAATTCCTCGTGAAAGGTCACTGAATAAGAATACTGCTGTGTCACCCACTTCTTCAGGTGTAGTTGTTCTGCGAAGCGGTGCTTTCTCTTCGATTTCTTTTAGGATCGAGTTGAAATCGCCTACCCCTTTTGCAGATAATGTTCTAATCGGACCAGCAGAAATGGAGTTTACACGAATGTTTTCTTTTCCTAAGTCTACTGCAAGGTAACGGACACTTGCATCAAGAGAAGCTTTCGCAACACCCATAACATTATAGTTTCTGATGGCACGCTCTCCGCCTAAGTATGTTAGCGTTACGATACTGCCACCCTCTGTCATTAATCCGCGAGCTTCTTTTGCCACTGCCGTTAAGGAATAGGAGCTAATATTTTGCGCGAGTAAGAAACCATCACGTGTAGTATTCATGTATTCACCTGCAAGCTCTTCCTTTTTCGCAAAAGCAATACAGTGTGCGATACCGTGGATCACACCGAATTCTTCTTTGATTGTGGCAAAGCATTTTGCAACTTCTTCGTCATTTGTTACATCACATGGTAAAACAAGTGTATTTTCAGCCTCAAGTGAATCCGCAAGTTCACGGACACTGCTTTCAAGTCTTTCACCTGCATATGTAAAAATTAATCTTGCACCTGCATTATGAAGGGAACGTGCGATTCCCCATGCAATACTACGCTTATTAGCAACACCCATGACAACATATGTTTTTCCAGCTAATGAAAGGGTCATTATTTTACCTCCTATTATTATATGTTATTAGTATCTGGTACTAATTTTACACCATTCATAAAAAAAAGAAAAGACTCGTGTTTATTATTCCATAAGTCTGTATCTTTAGCAAAGCGCACAATAATTTCGCTTATTTTATGAAAAGATAAAGACGAAGGGAGTGCTTTTCTTGAAAATTGACAGCATTAAGATACCCTGAAATGGAAGTGGTTTCTGTTCCATCTACTATGCCATATATCGAGGAAAAGTTTAAGGATTTTACTTAGAAGGTAATAACTTTTGGCATGACGTTTCGGTGATAAAATAAAATTTTCGGTGATATATCGTTAAATAAGCAAAACAAGCTGACCATCCAAAGACGGTCAGCTTTGTTTTAATAAAATTTTCGCCATATCCGAAGGTAAGGAGACCGAATAACTCATTTCTTGCTTCAAAAACGGATGATAGAACCTTATTTGCCGACAATTTAATGCTTGCCGATCGATTAACGAGGTATCTCCCCCGTATAAATCGTCCCCGAGGAGCGGATGCCCCAAATAAGACATATGCACTCTGATTTGATGTGTTCTCCCAGTTTCAAGTCTAAGCTGAAGATGGGTAAACGTGTCATGTCTTTTCAAAACCTCAAAATGGGTACATGCATATTGACCATCTTCACGAACTTCTCTTTCAATAATGCTGTCACTTTTCCGCCCAATCGGCTTTTCGATCTTGCCGTGATCTGCCTCAATAACTCCACCGGCAAATGCCTCGTATGTTCTTTTCACATGACCGCTTTTTTGCTGCATGCTAAATAAGTGATGAACGTGGCGATGTTTTGCAATTAACACTAAACCTGATGTATCCCGATCAAGACGTGTCACGATATGGGAAGTGGCATCTATGCCGATTTCTTGGTAATAGCCAACAAGAGCATTCGCCAGACTTCCTGCTGGATGTTCTCTTGACGGGATGGTGCTCATCCCAGCTGGCTTATTTACAACTAGCAGATAATCATCTTCATAAATGATATCTAACGGAATCACCTCACCTAAAACCCCATTACTCGGCACCTCGGTAGGAAAAATTATTGTTAACACATCCCCTTCTCGCAATGGATAACGGACAGTTTCCTCCCAGCCATTGACGAGAATTTCCCCACCTTTAAATTTGATATCTGTTAAAGCAGTACGGGATATTTCTTGTTCCTTCAAAAACTCTCTAATTAACTTTCCGGCACCATGCTGATCAATTTCCCATTGAATCTGAAAACGAGTTGACATCCTTTTTACCCCATGCAAAATTTAATTGGAATCAGAAATAAAAGAATCATGTACCCTTTTCCAGAAAGGAAATGGCCTAAACCGGGCAAAGCGAATCTTTTCTTCTGGTACTCTAAACTGGATTGATTTGACATCATTATGCAATAGTGTTAAATGATCAACAGTAACTTGGAAATCAACTTGATTCACAGGCTTTAACATGCATGTATGATGTTCCGGCAAAATGAGCGGTGATCCTACTGTTCTAAAGACACGATTATTTATGGAAGCCATCTCTGTCACTTGGATGGCAGGAATTGACGGATGAATGATCGCACCACCAAGAGCTTTATTATAGGCTGTACTTCCTGATGGAGTGGAGACACAAAGTCCATCACCGCGGAACCGTTCAAAATGATCCCCGCGGATTTCTAAATCCATAACCGTCGTTCCTTCAATACTTTTGACCGTTGATTCATTTAAGGCAAGATACCTTGATTCCTTACCTCCATGCAGGTAACGGACAATGATTTCTAACAGCGGATATTCTACCACTTGATACGGCGTTTTCGCAATCGCAATGACCAGCTTTTCAATTTCATCTGGTGTCCAGTCTGCATAGTAGCCTAAATGTCCGGTATGTACACCGACAAAGGAAGTTTTATCTAACCTGCTTCTGTAACGGTGAAAGGCATACAATAGGGTGCCGTCCCCCCCAACGGAAATAACAATATCTGGCTGATCCTCGTTATATTCAAGTCCAAAGTCATGTAAATAGGTTTTCATTTTATGCATTAACGTATTTGATTTTTGATCCCCTTTTGATGTAATCGCAAATTTCATTTTTTGGTTTCCCCTTATATTAATCATCTGCATATACATCTACCCATTTTCTTCTTGTTTTAATTCTTTTTTTCTTGTAAAAAATGCTTGCGCTTCCTGTATCTCTCCACGAATCAATGACATTTCCTCATCTAAGCGAAAGGCCGCTTCAGCAGCTCTTTGCAGCCTCATTTTAATATCATTAGGAAATGCACCTTTATATTTATAGTTAAGTGAATGTTCAATAGTTGCCCAAAAATTCATCGCTAACGTTCGAATTTGAATTTCCATTAAGATCTTCTTTTCACCATGAATGGTTTGAACAGGATAGCGAATCACGACATGATAGGAGCGATAACCGCTCATTTTTTTATGGGAGATATAATCTCTTTCTTCTACAATTTCAAAATCATTTCGTTTCCTTAATAAAGCTACGACTGTATGAATATCATCGACAAATTGGCACATCATGCGAAGTCCGGCAATATCCTGCATTTCTTCTTCCAACCGATCCAGCGGGATTCCCTTATGATTTGCCTTATCAAGGATACTGGCAATGGGTTTTACTCTACCTGTTACAAATTCAATTGGCGAAGGATTTGAATCTAATTCGAATTGACCGCGCATCCCTTTTAACTTAATTTTCAATTCTTCAACTGCCTGTTTATATGGAGCTAAAAATTGATCCCAATGTTTCATCCTAACACCCCAAACCTTAAAAATCAGAAATGAAAAATAGTCTCTACCTTTTCAACCATTTCATTGCCATAATTTCCATTTCCCTTAATATTGCTAATTAAATTCTGCAATTCTTCGTGAAAATTTAGTAATTCTATCTGCTCGTCATTACATGTTAAGATGACTGAGGAATTCTGTCTTAATCCATCATTTAACATCGGCCAAATTGGTTCCGGCAATACTAGAAATATGTACTCATCTTCCTTTTCCATTAGATAGATAAATGAAAAATGATCAGAGTCAGCAAGCATTTGCCCTGTTGGGACTAATTCCTTTACATTTTCGTTCGTTGTTAACATTAATTTCGCATTTTCCAAATGGGCTGTATGAATCATAATCTTTTTTTGCATTCTAATAACCTCCATATTCACTACCTATTTTAGCATAATTAACCCATTTTTCCCAAACGTAGCAGTATGAGATAATAAAATCAGAACATTTTTTAAAGGGGCGAATACTTTTGTCACAGAACATTGAGATTGAATTTAAAAATATGCTGAATAAAGAAGAATATGATAAATTAATTTGTTATTTTAACATTGAAGAAAAAGATTTTTTCACTCAAGAAAATCATTATTTTGATACACCTGATTTTGCCTTAAAGCATCAAAAATCTGCCCTTCGAATTCGTCAAAAAGAGGATCTGTATGAAATGACCTTAAAACAGCCTATCGAAGAAGGAATATTAGAAACGAATCAAATCATTTCAAAAGAGGAAGCTTCCATGGCTTTTTCACAACATATGCTTCCTCGTGGAGTGATTCAAAACCAACTTTCAAAAATGGACATTTCCCCCGCAAAATTAAGATATTTTGGTGCACTCACAACTAAGAGGATTGAGTTTCGATATGAGAATGGCTTACTAGTTTTAGACCATAGTTACTATTTAAATAAAGAGGATTATGAGGTAGAATACGAAGTAGACAACTATCAGCTCGGACAACAGCTTTTCTACCAATTTTTACATCAACATGGAATTCCCCTAAGGGAATCTGAAAATAAAATTCAACGGTTTTACCATCAAAAATACCAGGGAGATTTTCTGTCATGAATATAGACAAACTTAAAGCAATGCTGGAATTAAGGGCATTTCAAAATTTTAGCGCACCCTCCAATGAAAACTCATCTTTGTTTCAGGAACTTTTAAGTGAAATAATGACGAACAGCGATTCACCACAAACAGTTAGTAAATTAAATAATAACCCTAAAGCCACAGTTGCTAAAACAAGTTTACCGCCAATGTCATTATTAAAAACTGAAACATCCAATTTTGATAAAATCATTAATCAAGCTGCTCAAAAATATAATATTCCTGCGAATTTAATTTCAAGCGTAATCAGGCATGAATCGAACTTTAATCCTAATGCAGTAAATAAGACTGGTGCAGCCGGTCTTATGCAGCTAATGCCAAAAACGGCAAGTTCTTTAGGTGTGAACAATCCTTTTGATCCCGAACAAAATATTTTCGCTGGCAGTAAATATTTAAAGCAGATGCTAGATAAATATGATAATGATATAAACCTGGCTCTTGCTGCCTATAATGCAGGACCTGGAAATGTTGATAAATATGGAGGAATTCCTCCATTTAAAGAAACACAAAACTATGTTCGGAAAATTACTGATTCACTTTTCGGGTAATTTTTCACCACTTGTTATAGTAACAAGTGGTTTTTTTGCGTAATCTAAGAAATACATCCCATCCCGAAGCGATTTATTTGAGATCTGAAATAGGCATTGCTACAATAAAGGTGCAAACTACAATTAATTTTATATGTTGGAGCGTAAGCAGCGGTGAGTAATGGAACCTTTAACTAGTCTCATTCGCAGTGATGATGTTCCAAACCTTTTCCACACAAAAATATAAAGGGGTTATCAACATGGTCGAAAAAAATTCACCCCATCATTGTCATGGAAGTGATAAAAAACCAATCGAGATCTATTTTTTTGTTGATCCTATATGTCCTGAGTGCTGGGCTCTTGAACCAATATTAAAGAAACTGAAAATAGAATACGGACGGTATTTTTCTTTAAAGCATGTATTAAGTGGAAAACTGGCGAATTTAAATATCAGTAAGATAAAAGGTTATGAAAACATCGCGGAGCTTTGGGAAAAAACAGCTAGCCGAACTGGAATGTCGTGTGACGGAAATTTATGGCTTGAGAATCCGATTTCGTCACCCTATATTGCTTCCATTGCCATAAAAGCAGCTGAGTTACAAGGGCGAAAGTCAGGTATCCGATTTTTACGAAAGCTACAAGAAGTACTTTTCCTGGAAAAGCAAAATATTTCAGATTTTGAAGTTTTAAAGGAATGCGCACAGACTGTTGGGTTAGATGTTTGTGAATTCATTCAAGATATTCATTCTGAAAGTGCTGCTAAAGCCTTTCAATGTGACCTTAAAATTACATGTGAAATGGATGTTCATGAAGTTCCGACTCTCGTATTTTTTAATGAAAATGCGGAAGATGAAGGGATTAAAATTACCGGTGCATATCCATATGAAATATATGTTCAGATTCTTGAAGAAATGCTTTCAGAAAAACCAAATCAATCACCTCTACCGCCACTCGAAACATTCATGAGATTTTTCAAACTTGTTGGAGCACAAGAGATTGCAGTTGTTTATAATATGACCATTGCCGAAGTAAATCGAGAAATGAAAAAATTACTGTTGCAACAAATGGTTGAACAAATACCTGCAAAGCACGGAACATTCTGGAGATACCTTGAAAGATAAAGCTGGATCTATGTAGATCCAGCTATTTTTTTTGAATATGAAACAGGGCGTTCATCTTACCTATGAACCACCAAATCTTGTCGAAGACATCGGAAAATGTCGTTCATTTTTCCTATGAACGACAAAATCATATTGAAAAACATGAAAAAGGCCTTGCAACGTTGCAAGGCCTTTTTCGCTAATACGAACAAAGGGGATGGGAGAAATTTTTCACGGTCAAACAAAGGGGTATATGTTTGTTGTGAACAACTTCACGAGTAAAATATATCACGGAATTGAATAACCTGACAATAAGTTTGTGTTTTATTTCACATAATTGTCATAATCATAGTAGTGGAAATTAAATAATAAAATAAAAAT
>DATFAH010000155.1:0-6180 GCA_035254805.1 Caryophanales bacterium
CTGCTTTTTTACGATCAAGTAGAACGGCTAGTAGGATAACACCTCCTTTAACTACCTGCTGGTAGAAGGAGCTGACATTCATTAAGTTTAAACCATTATTTAAAACACCAATAATGAGTGCCCCAACCAATGTTCCAAAAATCCAGCCTCGACCGCCTGAAAGACTTGTCCCACCTAAAACGACGGCTGCAATCGCATCAAGCTCATAAGAAGTACCAGCAGTTGGCTGAGCAGAGTTCAACCTAGAAGCAAGAATGATCCCTGCAAGCGCGGATAATGCACCAGTTAATGAATAAATCCAAATTTTCACACTGTTAACGCGAATACCTGATAAGATGGATGCCTCTTCATTTCCCCCAATCGCATAAACTCTGCGACCAAAGGTGGTCTTTTTCAAAATAAAATAAAGAATGAGGTAGCAAACAAGCATCCATACAACTGGTACTGGAATCCATCCCAAATAGCCTCGACCCACGATTTCGAAAAATGAGCTATTTGATAGACCTGTAATTGGTCGGCCATCCGTATACACAAGCGTAAGACCGCGGAAAATTGTCATCGTTGCCAATGTTGCAATAAATGGTGCAACCTTCCCTTTTGTGATAAATAGACCATTGATGGCCCCCATCACCGCACCGGAACCAAGTCCAATGAGCATGGCTAAAATAGGGTCCATTCCATTTGCCAGCATTCCTGCTGTAATCGCAGAGGATAATGCTAAAATGGAGCCAACGGATAAGTCAATTCCGCCAGTTAAAATAACAAACGTCATCCCAAATCCGATTAAGGCATTAATCGAAACTTGGCGTAAAACATTAAAAATATTATCTAGAGTAAAGAAGTCTGTGCTAACAATTGATAAGATAACCGTGATGACGATTAACCCGATTAGCGGACCTAATTTTTGTAAGGCTTGCTTTGAGGATTTCATTTATTATTTCCCTCCTGTTGCAAATTGCATAATTTTTTCCTGGCTTGCATCTGATTTATCCAAGACGCCAGCTAATTTCCCTTCATGGATGACGAGAATTCGATCACTCATCCCTAAAATTTCCGGAAGCTCGGATGAGACCATAATGATGGCAACACCTTGTTTCGTTAAATCATTAATTAATTGATAGATTTCTTTTTTTGCCCCAACATCGACACCTCGGGTCGGCTCATCCAAAATTAAGATTTTCGGATTCATTCCGAGCCATTTGCCGATGACAATCTTTTGCTGATTCCCACCACTTAATGATTTCACAATCAGCTCACGTCCAGATGTCTTCACGCGCAGCTTTTCAATCATCTCATCGACCATACTCACTTCTTTTTGCGAAGAAATCAGGCTTTTCGCTGAGATTTTATCGAGATTGGTGATGGAGAAATTTTCGCGAACAGAAAGATCAAGAATCAAGCCTTGGCTTTTCCGATCCTCTGTTACAAAAGCAATTCCAGTTTTAATAGCATCATGTGGCGTTTTGATGGTTACTTCTTTTCCATCAATAAAAATCTTTCCGCTATCAAGATGTCTATAACCAAATATCGCTTGCATAATTTCAGTTCTGCCTGCCCCCATGAGGCCAGCAACACCAATGACTTCACCTTGATTTACGGAAAAATGAATATTTTCAAAGCTGCCTTTGCTCGTCAAATTTTCTACCTTAAACCGTTCCACGCCGATGTTCGTATCTCGCTCTGGGAAGCGCTCCCCAAGCTGACGGCCAACCATCAATTTCACGATCTCATCAAAGTTTGTTGTAGGAACTTCTTTAACCCCAATGAATTGGCCATCCCGCAAAACAGAAATCCGATCACAAATTTGAAAAATTTCTTCCATGCGATGGGATACATACACAATCGCGACACCCTGTTCCTTTAAGGAAGAAATCACTTTAAATAGGGCTTCAATTTCCCGATCGGTTAAGGCGGCAGTCGGTTCGTCCATAATCAGAACTTCAGTATTCGCGGCCACTGCCCGTGCAATTTCGATCATTTGCTGCTGACCGACAGATAATTTACCCGCCTCGACATTCGGATCCAAATCAATCCCTAACCGGTTTAAGTATTCTTTTGTTTTCAGCTTCATTTCTTTGTCCTTTGTAAACCCAAATCGGCCTACAGTCAGCTCTTTACCAAGAAACATATTTTCATAAACCGTCAGCGTAGGGATAATATTTAACTCCTGATGAATGACGGCAATGCCTGCTTGCTCCGCTTCCTTCGGATTAGGGAAATGGACCTCACTACCTTTAACCGTTACGGTTCCTTCATTCCGTTCATAAATGCCCGTTAAAATTTTGATCAAAGTTGATTTGCCTGCACCATTTTCACCCATTAACGCATGAACTTCGCCAGATAAAAGCTGAAAATCAACACGGTCCAACACTTTGTTTCCCGAAAACGATTTGCTGATGCCCTTCATTTCGATTACAGGTATGCGATTCATTAGAAAATCACTCCAGCGTGTAAAATGATATTTGCATAAGGAGTTATTTCGCCTGTGCGGATAACAGCCTTTGCCTTTTTCGTTAATTGCTTTAGTTCCTCATGTGATACATAGTCAACTGGAACCCCATCTATTTGATTAACAACCTTTTTTTCAATTTCAGGATTGTTGCCCTTAATTTCTTCGGCAAGTGTTACTTTCTCAATCTTCATATCCGCTAAAACAGCTTCGAGTGTTTCCATAAAAGAAGGAGTCCCTTTTTTTAATGAAAGGTCAATTCGAATCGTTTCATCTGGAATGGGTAAGCCACAGTCTGCAATCACAATGGTATCTGTATGTCCCATTCTTGATAGTACTTCTGAGATGTGAGAATTCAAGATTCCATTTTTCTTCATGATTGTTCATTCCCTTTTTGTATTTGTAAAAATGCTACTACTTCTTCCATTGTCGGCATTCCGCCCTGGGCACCTAGTTTTGTTACCGATAAGGCCCCCACCGCAATCGCAAATTGACAAGCATCCTCTAATGCTGCCCCATTAATTAAGGAAACAGCCAGTGCCCCGTTAAAAGAATCCCCGGCGCCCGTCGTATCCACAACCTCAACCTTGTAGCTAGGAAGCTCTTTTTTTCCATTTTGGTAAAAAGTAATTCCTTTTGAACCTCTCGTAATGATGCATTTTGCGATCATTTCTTCGCGCTCTTTTTCTGTCCATTTATTCGCGTCAAAAAGCAATTGCTGCTCATATTCATTCGGCGTTAAATAATCTACTTTTTTCATTAGTTCCTTTGAAAGCGGCTGAATTGGTGCCGGATTCAAAATGACTTTTACATGATGCTTGTTGGCAAGCTCTACTGCTTTTTCCACACTTTCAAGCGGAATTTCTAATTGAAGCATTAAAAGGTCACTTTCTGCAATCACTTGCTCGTGCCTCGCAACAAACTCTGGTGTGACCGCATAATTGGCACCAGGAACAACGATAATATGATTGTCCCCATCCGCGATTGTAATGGAAGCTGTACCAGTTGATGTATGTGTAACCGGTTCCACATAGTCCATATGAACACCTTGATTTTTCAAATGCTTTAATAAATCGGTACCAAATGAGTCATCCCCCACGCAGCCAACAAGATACGTTTTTGCTCCTAATCTAGCAGCAGCAACGGCTTGATTCGCCCCTTTTCCTCCGGGGATCGTATGAAACGACTCCCCCATAACGGTCTCACCCATGATAGGGACCCGATTCGTGCATGTCACTAAATCCATATTAATACTGCCGATAACAGTTATTTTCTTATTTTTCAATGTTTGTCACTCCTAAAGCCTTTGTGGATTGACCCTTCATTAAGGTCACGTCAAACTGATGGTGCAGCTTGGAGATTGGCTTTCCTTCAATCATTTCTAGTAAAAGCTCAGCGGCTGTATAGCCTAATTGGTAAATCGGCTGTGCCATCGTTGTTAATTCCGGGCTTGTTAATTGTGATAGTTGAATTCCGTCAAATCCAACTAACGAAAGTTCCTCTGGAATTCGAATTCCGAGCTGTTCGGCAGCCTTTAAGACCCCAACAGCCATATAATCATTCCCGGCAAAAATACCATCTATATCAGGATGCTTCTTCAATAATTCTTTCGTTGCTTCCGTTGTTTCATATATATTATGTTCTCCATCTACGACTAAATCATGGCTAAACCAAGATTCCTTCTCGACTTCCTGGATATACCCCCTAAAACGCTCATCCGCATTAATAATCGTATGTGGGCCTCGAATATAGGCAATCTTCCTGCAGCCAATTTCTTTCAAATACTGGACTGCTTTTATGGCCCCATTAAAATTATCCACGGAAACAGATGGGATATCCTCACTAATCGGTCGATCGAGTGCCACAATTGGAATGTCCCTTGATTCAATATGCTTCGGTGTTAAAGTACTGGTGACAATAATAATTCCATCCACATATTTTTGCTTCATCGCATCTAAATACATGATTTCTTTTTCGATTTTCTCATCGGAATTACAAAGGATTAACGTATATTCCTGACTGCTCATCACATCTTCAATCGCCCGAGCCACTTCAGGAAAAAACGGGTTCTTAATATCAGGAACAATGAGCGCAATGGTCTTGGACTGTTTTTTAAAAAGGCTTCTGGCTACTTCATTCGGAACATAATGTAACTCAGCGATCGCATCTAGGACTCGCTTTTTCGTGTCTTCATTGACATAGCCATTACTATTTAACACTCTCGAAACCGTCGCAACCGACACCTTTGCCGCTGCTGCCACATCTTTAATGGTGCTCATCCCGTTTACCCTCTCTTTTTATCCCAAATTAAGTTCTTGCGCGTTCGTGTGTGTAACCGGTTACAGGTTAAGTAAAAAAATTTGCTGTTTCCGTGCTGCATTGATATTATTTTTTGTAACCGGTTACACCATTATTTTGTTTTTAGATTAAACTCTATTATTTTTAAAGTCAATCATTTTTTGAGTGAAGTGTTAGCTTAGTACCCCATTAAAGAATGAGTAAGCAGCTCAATCTTCATTTTTCATTAAAGTCCGTTATTGGAAAGATTGTTGTTTTTCGATAAATCCCACTTAAATACACTTCACTAAAAACATCTACTTCATTAAAAATAACTAATTTCGGGTTCATCACCCTTATGAAGCGGGTTCCGCTCGGTTTTTTTGCTTGGTTTCGGGTTCATCACCCTTATGAAGCGGATTCCGCTTGGTTTTTTTGCTTGGTTTCGGGTTCATCACCCTTATGAAGCGGATTCCGCTCGGTTTTTTTGCTCGATTTCGGGTTCATCACCCTTATGAAGCGGATTCCGCTCGTGAAATAATAACGATATACAAAAAAGCCACTACTGCTCCGAGGATTTAATTCTTTGTCGTTTTCTGCCAATAACCCAATACATACCTATGCCCACAATGGCTCCCGTACTATCTATGAGCACATCCTTTATGCCTGGGCCTCTTCCTGGAACAAACATTTGATGGATTTCATCCGAAATGGCGTATAGAACACAAATCATAAATGCCAGTAGAATGTTCCGGTTTCTCCCACTTCTTTTCAGCGCATTATAAACAAGTACACCAAGAACTAAGTAAACAAAGAAGTGAGCATTTTTTCGAACAATATGATCGAATTGAGCCAGGTCAAACCCGATATGACCAGACAATTTTTCGATTGCTTGGATGATAACCGCTGCTATACCCGTACTCAGTGCACCAGATTGTGTGGCTGGCTGATTGGATAAAAAGAAAATGAGTATCATCCAAAGAATAACCAAAAACCAAGAGATAAATTTATTCATATATAAATTCCTTTGTAATCGTCTGCCAAACCCTTAGTCCAGCTTCATACTCCATCGAAATCATTGTTTGTCCGTAAACGACACTATACTCGACGACTTTATTGATCACAGATGCGGGAATTGGTTTTTTTAATAGTTGAAACCGATCTAAATACATATAATTTTGCTCATCTATATGGAGGCCTTTCTCGTTTACATAATCCCCTTGTTCAACGACACCCGTTGCAATTCCTCTTGCGATGATTCCCTTTTTATTTCCATACAAAAAGACTAAATCACCTGGCTGGATGGCATGCATTCTTTCTTTCCATGGTGAAAAATAAATGGCACATTTCTGGGTTTGCAGCATGTCCATTTCATCTTCTCCATCTGGTCGGTTCGATCGATTCGTGTCAATGATATATACTTTTCTCAATTCATCCACTCTCCTACATGATCC
>DATFAH010000156.1:0-5715 GCA_035254805.1 Caryophanales bacterium
GATATTGGCAAATTATACAGAATTTAATAATAGAACTAAAAAGGAGGAATTGAGATGAGAAAGTATTTAACACTATTATTTGCAGGATTTATTTTTCTATTAATGTTTGCCACACCTGAAACGTCTGTAAAAGCTGCTGAAAATGAAGACTGTGCATGTCATGATGTTACCCCCATCTTGGGAGCAGAAAAAAATAAAATCATTGCGGATTTAATATCCTCAGAAGAATTTAAACAAATAAAAAAATCAACAAAAAGTGATTACTCTTTGAATGGTGTCCACGACATTGAAGTCGTTAAACTCAATCAACTAAATATTATTATGGTTGGTGTGCCTTTTTCCAAAAATGATGATGGAAATGTATATATGTTTGCCTTTATGGGTGGACATTTCCTTGGGATAACTCCATTACAATAGGAAAAGATCAAAAGGCCGTATTCTTTATACATCAGGGAGTACAGCCTTTTTTCATATTCTTAAATTATTCTTTTTCTATCGTTTGTTTAACGATCTGATGGCCAAAAACAGCGGTGCCTGCAACAAGAACCCCTTGAATAAAGGATTTTACACTAAACCCCATCATAAAACCTGCTAAGACAATTCCGAATAATACTAGGATATATGGGATTATCCAATTTTTTAATTTAGGTGTATTCTTAATAATTTTACCGATAATCATAAGCACTGGAATTAAAATTAGCGCGTCATCCATTATATAAGTAGAAAAGTCCATCTCTCCACCTCCATTTAATGATTTATTTTCTATTTATCATATGATTATTTTTCGAGACGAGACTAACAGGCTTTTAAAAATAATAAATACGCCCATCGTAATGAGCGCATTTTTATCATTTATTTAATTTTTAGTTCCACTTGATGATTTTTTCCATCATCCACTAATTCAAACTGTACTCCTTCTTTAGCAAAAACCGTAGGAATTATTTTTCCATCTACTTTCAAATACGGTCCTTCATCTGAATAACTATTTATAACATTTATTATATATCGAGTTTGGCCAAAACGATATGTTGCAGAAAATCCAGGCCAATCACTCGGAATACATGGATCGATAAAGAGTTGATTTTCTCTAAGCTGTAATCCTAAAATCCATTCAATGCCTGCTTGATACATCCAACCAGCCGCACCAGTATACCATGTCCATCCAGCACGTCCTTCATTCGGTTCTGCAGTATAAACATCTGCTGCCATCACATAAGGTTCCCCCATATACCTTTTTACTTCAGAATTTGTCCTAGTGTGAGTGAGTGGATTCAGCATTGAAAACATCTCCATTGCTTTATCTCCTAAACCAAGCTTACACAATGCAACAATGCTCCAAATTACTCCATGAGTATACTGGGCCCCATTTTCCCTTAATCCTGGTGGATAACCCTGGATATACCCTGGACTATGTTCGGTCTCATCAAACGGTGGAGCCAAAAGCCGGATAACAGAAAGATCCCGCTCAACAAGTTCACGATCAAAAGAAAGCATCGCCTGAACGGCACGTTCCATCGGGGCAGCTCCAGAAATAACCGACCAGGATTGAGCAATGGCATCCATTCGACATTCCTTATTTTGAATGGAGCCAAGCCAATTCCCTTCATCTGTAAAGGCACGTCTATACCAATGACCATCCCAAGCATGTTCATTTAGGGATTTTGCTAATTGATCACGAGATTTTAGATAGGCTTCTGCATTTTTTAAATCACCTTTCATTTGACAAATATTATTGAAATTTCTTAATACATCACAAATAAACCAGCCTAACCAAACACTTTCACCCCGCCCCTTTGCACCAACAAGATTCATTCCGTCATTCCAATCTCCAACACCGATAAGCGGCAAACCGTGCTCACCAATGCGACTTAGAGCTTTGTTTATGGCTCGTAAACAATGCTCATAAACAGTTCCATTTTCTGTGGAGATTTTTGTCGGTTCATACCGTTCAAGTTCACCCTCTTTTAATGGTTCACTATAAAGAAAAGGCACTACCTCATCTAAAATTAGGCGATCTCCAGTTTGAGTGATATACCGGGATACCACATATGGCAGCCATAGTAAATCATCAGAAAACATGGTTCGAATCCCTCGCTCTGTTTCTTCATGCCACCAATGTTGGACATCCCCCTCCTCGTATTGGTGGCCTGCATGGAGTAGAATTTGATTTCTCGTTTTTTCAGGCCACGTATGTAAAAGCGAAAGTGAATCCTGGAGCTGATCCCGGTATCCATATGCTCCACCAGCCTGATAAAACGCAGACCTTGCCCATATCCGACAAGCTAAGGACTGATATAATAACCAGCCATTTAAAAGAATATCCATTTCTTTGGATGGAGTTTCAACTTGAATTTGTCCTAAATGCTTGTCCCAAAAGGCTGTTACTTCATTCAATGCTTGATCACATCTTTTTGAATCATGATATTTCTGGGTAAGATTTACGGCAGCTTTATTGGAACTTTCGCACCCTAGCAAAATATAAACCGAGTATTCAGTGTCTGCCTCAAGCGATATCGTACATCGAATCGCCCCGCATGTTTCATTAAATATTCCTGTACGATTGGATAATTTGTGATGTTCCATTGCTTTTGGATGTTCCATTGTGCCATTTCTGCCGATAAATTCATACCGATTAGCAGTCCATGAAATGTCTTGAGGTTGGTTTCGGTCATCGCTATATATTCCTAAAAATGCAGTTGCATCTCGGAAGGTTTCTTGATAATGATTTCTAGCTGTCATGACCTTCTCTGCTTCATTCCATTTTGTCACGATAAAGGGAGCATTTGATTGACGCTTTACTCCTAAAACCCATTCTGCATAATATGTCACAGATAATTGTCTTTGTTCGGATGATTTATTATGCAGTTTTATTCGAATAATTTTGATGGGATCTTCAAGCGGAACATAAACAAGCATTTCGTGTTCAATCCCTGCTCTCTCATGTTCAAATCTTGAAAATCCAAACCCATGTGTAATTTTATATGGTTCCTTTGTATGTTCCGCAGATGGAGTGGCAGACCAGATCTCACCACTTTCTTCATCCCTTAAAAAGGCTATTTCTGTTGGCGAATCAAGGACTGGATCATTGGACCAAGGAGTGATTTTACACTCGCGGCTATTTCGCCACCATGTATATCCTGTTCCCATTTCTGAAATCAAACAGCCAAAATTTGGATTTGCGATTACATTTATCCACGGAGCAGGTAAGTGACATCCATTTTTTATTAGGATTTGATACTCTTTTCCATTGGATGAAAACCCACCCCAACCATTGAAAAACAACCATTTTTTCGGATCCCCGTACTTATTTTGGATTGTGGATAGCTGATTTTTTCCATTGGATACTTTCGGAACAAGTTTTTCGATATCGAGCTCGTTGTCGTTAAAGCGGTGCAATCTGATTTGACCTCTTAAACTGGCTCCACCTGCACGTAAAGTAATCCGCGAAACCGCCATTAAAAGTGTTTGATCATGCTCATCTAATTGATTTGCTGGAAGGATATAAATCCCTGACATATCTGCCCCGAAACGATCCACTCCATACAGTGCAGCGTGTTGAAGTGCTTCTTGTAAATTCTGGTGATAACCTTCTTCCGACTCATTTAAAAGAACAAGATCAAATAAAATGCCCAACCTTCGTAAATATTCGTGTCCGATCAGCATTTTTGTGACAAATGTCAGTTGACTCAGTTGATCAATTTGGACAAGAACAATTGGACGATCACCTGAAACCCCAAATGACCAGAGCCCTGATTGGCCTTTTATGTTTTTATATATTCTTTCTTCCCGTTCATTTTTAAGTGGCGGAGTATATAAAATTTGACCAGCCATCGTTTGAAAAATTGTGGCTTCATGATTCGTTAAATGTAAGTTGCGCAGTTCAATCTGTCCCCGATTCCAAGCAAGTTGAAACACTCTTTCCACCATTTGCTCAGGTTTAAATCTTTTAATGATTTCAATTGTTTCTTCTTTTTTCTCACTAACAGAAGTAATCGCAACCAGTTGTACTTGTTTACCAGGATCAATACTGATTCGCCGCCTCATCACAAAGGCTGGATCCGCTACAGAGCCAACCCTTCCACGCAAGCGTTTATCAATTTCCTCTGGTTCTGATAACCGGTACCCGCGCCCAATAAAACTTGAACGATCAGTTTCATACTCGACAGAACCAAGGGGTTCACCATTCACAATAAGAGAATGGGCGGACCAAAGTGTTTGATCGTCCTCAGTGCGGGGCCTCCGTCCAGCAATAAGACAACCTGATTCAAGGTCATAAGAGGTCCGAATAAACAGCTTACTAAAAGCGGTATGTGCTTCATCTGCAATCGGATTTGCTAATGCCAACTCCACAAAGGTTGTAACTTCCAGAACCTTATTTACGTCACTTTTATTTGTTAATGTAATACGTCGTACCTCTGCATCCCATTCTGTAGAAACACAGATTTCCATGCTGGTTTTTACCTCGTCATCCTCTCGCATAAAACAGGCACGATCCAGCCCAAATTGAACTCGTTCATTTGCCGTGTGAACATGACATGGCTGGTAAGAAGGTGACCAAATTTTGTCATTTGAGACATCCCGAATATAGACATAACTTCCCCAAGGATCCATTATTGGGTCTTCTCTCCATCGTGAAACTGCTAATCCCTTATAGAGACTAAACCCACTCCCTGAATTAGTTACGACTGTTGTAAAGTTTCCATTTGATAGCACACAAACCTCAGGAACCTTTGTATCTGATGTTAGAAACTCCCTTAATTCCGCTCTATCCTGAGCCATGTTTTTTAAAGATTTATTCGAGCGGCTTAACGCATAGTGTTTAATCATTTTTGGTTTTTTCGGAATCCGTTCTTGCAAAAGTAATTCTGCTGAACGAATCTGCTTGTTCCGGTGAAAGCGTTCGTACATTTGATTGCCGAGCATTAAATTGGATATAGTTAATAAACTCATGCCCTGATGATGGGCCATAAAACTGCAGATTACTTTATATTGTTTATCTCTTGGAAGTCTTACGGGTGTAAAATCAATTGCCTCATAAAAACCATATTTACCTCTTCCATCAATTTGTTCCATTTTTTTTAATGCTGCTAATGATTCACTTTTAGCAAATGGCAATGCAAGAATGGTCGCATATGGTGCAATAACAAGATCCTCTTCTAGCCCCCTTTTATAACCAAGACCAGGAACTCCAAAAGCCCGATATTGATAATTCATCTGAAAATCGAATGCGTAATATCCAGATTCGGAGATGCCAAAAGGAACTTCCTTTTCCCTCCCATACTCAATTTGCCGACGGACAACTGCTTTATACGTACTATCCCATAATGTATTTCGATAGGTTTTTAAAAACAAACTTGGCATCAAATATTCGAACATCGTTCCTGACCAAGAGAGCAAAACAGGAGTATTTCCTACCTTTGCCATCGTTCGTCCGAGTGCATGCCAGTGAGATACGGAGACTTGGCCGAGTGCAATCGCAATAAAGCTAGCCTGCCTTGCCTCTGATGCCATTAGATCATATAGGACCTCATCCCGCTCTCTTCGGTCTTGATGATAGCCTAAAGAAAACAGCTTTGCTTTATGGTCATATAGGGGCCTGAAATTGGTTTCCTGAATCATTTTTTCACAGCGATCCATTACATCTCTAATTAACTTTTCCCTTGTTATCTTCGTTTTTTTTCTTAAAAGGTTTGATCTGCCAGGAACAGTTTCTTC
>DATFAH010000157.1:0-5487 GCA_035254805.1 Caryophanales bacterium
CAAGGAGGAATTTTATGCAAAAAAGAAAATTGGTCATTCCGCAAAATTTAGTTCCAGATCTCGTTTCGAAAATAAAAGAAATCATACCGGATTGGGAAATCATCGTCGGTAAAGACCCATCAATATGGCAGGAACATTTAAAAAATGCAGAAATCATCCTTGGGTGGAAAAAAAACTTTGAACCATTTTGCTTAGCGCCTGAATCAAATCTAAGATGGATTCAATCATGGACCGCAGGCGTAGACTATTTTCCATTACAAAGACTTCAAGAAAGAAACATTGCATTAACAAGTGCTAACGGGGTTCATGTCTATCCCATTTCTGAAACGATCATCTCTTTAATGCTTGTGTTAACACGAAAAATCCATACTTATGTAAAAAATCAACAAGAAAAAATTTGGCATCATGAACACTTAAAGCTTGAAATGCATGGGAAAACGATTGGGATTATTGGTGTGGGGAATATCGGAAAAGAAACAGCAAAAATTGCTAAAGCGTTTGGAATGACGGTACTAGGTGTTCGAAATTCGGGCAAACCTGAAGGATATGTTGATGAAATGTACACAATTGATCAATTACACACACTTCTCCCAAAATGTGATTATGTCGTCATTACCCTGCCGCTTACGAAAGAGACTTCCCATTTATTTGGCGCCAACCAGTTTCATTTAATGAAGCCATCTGCCTTTTTTATTAATATTGGCCGCGGGGAAATTGTGGTTGAAGAAGATTTAATTGAAGCCTTAAAGGGGGGGAAAATAGCTGGTGCTGGATTAGATGTTTTTGAAACGGAACCGCTGCTCCCCGAAAGTCCTTTATGGGAAATGGACAATGTGATCATTACCCCTCATACTGCAGGGGCAACCGAACATTATAATCAGCGGCTGGTTGAAAACATCTTTCTGCCAAACTTATTAGCTTATCTAAATGGGGAAGAACCAACTATTAATCTGGTTAATTACTTGAAAGGTTATTAAAATAAACAGCCATAGCAAATAGAAATCTATTCTTTATGATGATTTCACCGTATCACCATAGTCTTAATGGACAGCGGCGAATATATATATGCTTCTATCTCACAAACTCTTTTCACATAGGCATCTCTCCCAATGAATAAAATGTAATAAATCTTTTTCAAAAGGGGCGTTGAGATGCCTAAAAACTTATATGATACGCTAACAACTCCACAAATGATCAGCATGATTAGAAACGGGCTTCAAAAAACCCAAACTCCCAAGAATATTACGGTTGTAGGCGCAGGATTGGCAGGACTTGTTGCAGCATCACTATTAATGCAGGCCGGGCACTACGTCACCATTCTTGAATCAACCAACCATGTAGGCGGACGTGCTAAAACCATTCGTTCCTCTTTTAGCAATGGGCTTTATTTAAACGTAGGCCCTATGCGTATTCCTGATCTTCATTCCTTAACTTTAGAATATATTCATAAATTTGGTTTAACCGTAAACCGGTTTATTAACCGAACACCATTAGATATTCTTTATCTCAATGGGATCAAGATACATCTGAATATTTTTGAAAAATATCCCAGGATTCTAAACTATCCTGTTAACCAAAATGAATTGGGGAAAGGTGCCGAGGAGCTGTTAAATTTAGCTATACAACCAATTATTAATTTTATTGACGAGGACCCTATAAGGAATTGGGCTCTAATAGAAAAAGAATTTAAAGACTACTCCCTTGGTTTTTTCTTAAAAACCCACCGTTATCAATTTGGTACGACTTTTTCTGATGGTGCGATTGATATGATCGGAGTGCTCCTTGACTACCAAGCCTTTATGGGAATGTCATTTCTTGAGGTTTTAAGGGAAGCGGCAAGCTTTAGAACAAACCGTTTCTATGAAATAACAGGTGGGATGGATCTTCTCCCAAATTCGTTTCTCCCGCAGTTAAATCAAGATATCAGGTTCTATCAAAGAATGACAAAAATTGTCCAACATCACAACTGTGTAACCATCCATTCAACCCATCCTCATACAAAAGAGCATTCCACCACCACTAGTGATCTGGCTATTATTACTGTTCCCTTTTCAGTGCTGCGATTTGTGGAAATTGAACCATTCCATTCCTTTTCCTATTATAAAAGAAGAGCGATTCGAGAACTAAACTATATGGCAGCAACCAAAATTGGAATTGAGTTTAAAAGCAGGTTTTGGGAAAAGGAACATCAATATGGCGGTAAATCGATAACAGATCTGCCGATTCGTTTTACTTATTACCCAAGTCGGGGGATTGGTACAAAAGGTCCTGCCGTAGTTGTGGCCAGTTATACATGGGAGAATGAGGCTTTGATATGGAACGGTCTTTCAAACGAAAACCGCATTCAATATGCTCTAAAAAATTTAGCTGAAATATTCGGGAACCAAGTCTATTCCGAATTTGTATCAGGAAGATCTTATAGTTGGAGCGATAATCCAAATACTTGTGGAGCCTTTGCGATTTTTACACCTAGTCAAGAGTATGAGCTATTTCCTTATATTCCTACGCCAGAAGGCAGAGTGCATTTTGCAGGTGATCATACAACCCTTACCCACGGTTGGATGCAAGGGGCAATTGAATCTGGAATACGTGTGGCACATGAGGTGAATCAATTACCCAAATAAAGTAGGGAATTTTATAAAATTAGCACACAAATTTCATTATTATAAATTCGTGTGCTAATTGCATTGTTATTTATTGTTTTGTGCTCGATTGTTCATGACAGCCACTTTATTTATTAGAAATTCTGAACCCCTTCTCCTGCCAAATTCATCCACTCTAGCTGCCGCAGTCTTACTTCAAATAAAGTCAATGGATCACGGAACATTTCAGGATTGGTATTCATTTTCTTCACCATCTCCTCATTTGTTTGAATCTCCAATTGGGCATCCTCCACGACATGATTCAATACATTGATTGAATTTCTGAAAATCCAAGAAATATCCCTTTCAAGCGCTCTTTCAAACAGCTCAAATTGCTGGAAGAAACGCTTAATCACCATTTCAGTTGCTTCGGCATAATCTTCATTTTCGACAAATGATTTATATTTATTATAAAGCATTGGTTTGTTTTGCGATAAAGCTCCAAATATCTTCCCTGCACTTTTCAACAGGAGTTGTGTTGGGGTTTTGCGTAAGAAAATATTAATTTCTTCTAACTGGAATCCACTTGTCATGCGATCTATATCACGCCGCCAATCATCAAGCATCCTCAGATCACAATCAAGCTTCATTCTCTCTTCCCCATATAATGCGTTAAACCCTTCACCTATTTCATCTAAAAATGCTTGCCCTTGCAAAAGGTCTTCTTTCGATTGATTAATCCAATCCTGCAGGAAACCGAAATACTTCGGAAGCACATTGTTCTCCAAGTAATCTTGAATTCTCCGATTCATTTCCGCGTTCAATTCAAGATGAATTTTGCTAAAATTGCTATCCTCACGAACTAATTTTACACAATCACGGAGTATTTTCGGAATCACATCCGTCATTTCTGTTTGAATTGTTTCCTTAATCGATCGATATGATCGTGTAATCGCCTTTGTTTTTTGCAATTCTAGATCATGCAGTTGGTTCTTTGCACCATTTAATTTCATGACCATTTCTTCGTTCCATTTAACTGTTTCGATTAATTTGTTTTCTATATCTCTTCGTTTTTGGAGAAGATTTGTAATCGTGTTTCGCATAAATGCTAATAACTTAGCTGTTCGTTTTTCTTCTCGTTCTCTAGCATTCATCAACGAATTGACAAACTCGCTTAAGTCATTCAGCTGAAGTGTCTGATCATATTGCGATGAAAAGGCAAATATTTTCGCATCTGGTAAGTAGGTGTTAATGGTTGATTTTGTTTCATCAAAAATCCGAATTGCCTCCTGCTCATTATAAATTGTGTCCATTTTATTCAAAACAAAATGAATCGGAACATCTGGGGTCATTTCATAAATTTGTGATAAAATTGTTCGTTCAAGATCTGAAAACGGCCTATTCACATCCAGCATAAACAAAATCGTATCCGCTATATGCAAATACTTGAAAATGGATTGTCGGTCTAGATAGCCATTTAAGCCCGGAGTATCAATCAAAGCCAATTGATGATCGTGTAAAAAGGAATTTGGCTTGCTGAATTCAATCATTGATTCAAGCGCATTCCGGCGCCGCTCCATTCTTTCCTGAAAATCAGCTAGTCCGGAGAATGCAACGACTCCTTCATCCGTTATTTCCTCTATGGCTGGTACTATATCATCTTTGTAAATGACAACCGATGATGTCGGGGAATCCTGTAAGATCTCACTTCCCAAAATAATTTGAATAAAGGACGATTTCCCGCTCCCATTTTGCCCTAGTACGAGAAAATGCTGTATATCAAAATCCATTAATTTTTCAACCATCCATTTTATCCGATGATTAGCTCCCAAATTCTGTACTTCTGCCCACTGCATGATCAGATCAAACAGTTGCAAGCAGTCACTTATGACATCGGTATTTTTCGATCCATGATGAAAAAGAGTTTCGGCCTCCTCTATGACGGCAACGTTTATGCTTGCTGGAAAAAGCTCATTCCAAGAAAGGATGGCAGTCGATGCTACAATCGCATCCTGTTGATCTGTTATTTTCAGCCAATTCGTTAATAATACTGGCATTAAATCATGGATCTTTTTAAGAGGATACTTACCATCTATCAAATCAAAATAGGTTTCTTTAAACATATTAGAAAGCTCTGCCCATATATAAGGCTCTAAATTGATGAAGAGTTTGTTCATCTCTGTTAACCATGCCAAATAAGTATTTTCGTTTTTATAGCTGTGCCAAATAGAACATACTAGTTTTTCAAAACGCGATGAATCTAACCGATAAAGGACAAATAAAGCTTCAGAAAAATAGGCTGGATTTAATGTTTTTGTCACACCTTGGTCCACATATGTTTTGATATAATCAAACCAACTTACCGCCTCAGATCGGATTGCTTCGTTTACTGAAAGCTCAATGGCATGTTTCCAATCTTTTTGCTCTTCAAAAAATGTCCGGGCAATCTCGGTAACATTTGGATAGTCTGGATTTAAGCTAACCGTTTTTTTGATGACATTTACCGCAGAATCATTTTTCCCGCGTTCTATGTAAAGTGAGAAGAGTTGCAGTGCCACTTCTGTTTTCAATGTAAGATTGTCTGTTTCAATCGATTGATAAAGATCTTCTGCCGAAGATAGGATGCCAAGCTCATAATAAGCATCTGCCATGTTTTTTTTCGCCCATGGTTCTAATTCATTGTTGATATTTCCCCATTTGAAAATAGCAGCTTCATAATCCTTATACTGAAAATACACTTCCCCTTGGGCAAAACGAATATACGAAAGATCTGGCAATTCATTTTGCTGTTCACTCATATAGGCTTCTCCAAGCACTTGAATGGGCTCTGCACCCAGGTTTTCTTCCAGGAATGTTTCATAATATATTTTTTTGATTAAATGGTGGTCTATTGTCATTTCTTTCC
>DATFAH010000158.1:0-2980 GCA_035254805.1 Caryophanales bacterium
CTAGCATTTGTTCTTTCAGCATGCGGAACGGATAAAACAAATGGCAGTGAAAAGAATACTAAAGAGAATAAAGAAGTAAAAACACTTAGAGTTGTGACGGATGCAGCGTATGCACCATTTGAATATATGGATAAAGGTAAAATAGTAGGTTTTGATGTTGATTTTATTAACGCAGTAGCAAAAGAAGCTGGATACAAAGTAAATGTAGAACATGTTGGCTGGGATCCTTTATTCGTTGAAATTAAAGGAAAAACGGCTGACATTGGAATTTCCGCAATTACGATTAATGATGAACGAAAACAAACCTATGATTTCTCGAATCCATACTTCCTTTCTACGAACATGATTCTAGTTCCAGAGGATAGCTCAATTAAGAGTGCAGAAGATTTA
Organism: Caryophanales bacterium; assembly: GCA_035254805.1. Lineage (GTDB taxonomy): Bacteria > Bacillota > Bacilli > Bacillales > Cytobacillaceae > JAUZPL01. The sequence continues at coordinate 391 of DATFAH010000158.1, forward strand.
AAGGGTAAAAAAGTTGCTGTACAAAATGGAACAACAGGACAAGAAGTTACAGAAAAAGTCATTGGTAAAAACAGCCCAGATATCAAAAAATTTGAAAATACTAATTTAGCTATTATGGAGCTAAACAATGGCGGTGCACAAGCTGTCGTTGCTGATAATACTGTTGTTGAAGCATATGCGAAAAATAATCCAAAAGATAAATTAAAGACAATAAGTGACGAAAGCTTTCCAAATGAATTTTACGGTCTAATGTTTCCAAAGGACAGTGAAATCAAAGCTGATTTTGATGAGGCCGTTACAAAAGTTATTGAAAATGGAACATATGCAAAATTATACAAACAATGGTTTAAATCTGATCCTGACCTAGAAACATTAAAAGCGCAGCAATAAACCGTGATCATTAAAAATTGCGTAACGCTTAAACATGAGGCAGTTACGCAATTTTTGGTTTAAGAAAGGGGAAAAAAATGGATTTTCGCTGGGACATTATTGCCGAATACGCTCCTTTTTTTGTAAAGGGGACACTATTAACAGTTGGACTTTCGATAGCTAGTATTTTAATAGGAACCGTTCTTGGCCTGTTAATTGGTTTAGGAAAGATTATGAGAAATAAATTACTGGCACTGCCATTTAGTCTTTATATAACATTTTTCCGTGGAACCCCAATGTTGGTACAAATTCTATTAATTCATTTTGCTGTTGTTCCGTTGTTTCTTGGACAAACTAATGGAGTTTTAGCCGCGATTGTTACACTTTCTTTAAATTCAGCGGCCTATATTGCTGAAATTTTCCGTGCTGGTATTCAGTCCATCGACAAAGGGCAAATGGAAGCGGCACGTTCTTTAGGAATGACACATGTACAATCAATGAAATTTGTGATATTACCGCAGGCATTTAAAAGAATGATTCCACCACTTGGAAATGAGTTTGTCGTGCTAATTAAAGAATCATCTCTAGCCTCATTAATTGCCGCTCCTGAACTGATGTATTGGGGAAGAGCTTTGCAAGGTCAATATTTCCGAGTATGGGAACCATACCTAACCGCTGCAGTCATCTATCTCTTTTTAACCTTGACATTAAGCTTCATTTTAGAACGTCTTGAAAGGAGATTGACGACAGAATGATTAAAGTGACGAATTTAAAAAAATCCTTTTTAAACCATGTGGTTCTCTCTGATATTAGTGTGACAGTAAAACCTCAAGAGGTAGTGGTTGTAATTGGACCATCCGGTTCTGGAAAATCTACTTTCCTGCGCTGTTTGAATATGCTTGAAACGATTACTGATGGACATGTTTTGATCGAAGGTGTGGATATCACCGATAAAAAAACTGATATCAATAAAGTCCGGACTGAAATTGGCATGGTTTTTCAGCAGTTTAATCTCTTCCCACATAAAACCGTCATTGAAAATATTATGATTGCTCCAATGAAGGTAAGGAAGGTTCCAGCTGAAAAAGCTAGAGTAAAAGGTTTAGAGCTTCTGCGAAAAGTAGGATTAGAAGACAAAGCGAATGTGTACCCAAATTCACTGTCTGGTGGACAAAAGCAGCGTGTAGCCATTGCAAGGGCACTTGCCATGGAACCAAACATTATGTTATTTGATGAACCAACCTCTGCGCTTGATCCAGAAATGGTTGGGGAAGTACTTGAAGTTATGAAACAACTGGCGAAAGATGGTATGACAATGGTTGTGGTCACACATGAAATGGGATTTGCCCGCGAAGTTGGCGACCGTGTCCTTTTCATGGATGGGGGCTTGATCGTCGAAGAAAATGTCCCTAGTGAATTATTTGAGAATCCTCAACAAGAACGGACTAAAGCATTTTTGAGCAAGGTTTTATAAAATGAAAACAAACCCGAGTTTGTTTTACAGTTTAAAGTAAGGGTAAGAAAAAAAGAGATGGCAGAAGGGTTTTCGCCCAGATGCCATCTCTTTTTTTATAAACTCTAATCAAAATCAAATACATCCACTATTTTGTCAGCCCGAATGCGATTTTGGCATAGCTGAAATAATTGATCTAAAAATGCTTCTATCTCAAAAGCTGTTTTTGGAACAGGGATTTCGATCGTTGCTGAACCAAAAGTTTGTTTAAAATACGCTTTCCTTTGCGCATTTTTTCCGTCACGTTTTAAGGGGTTGTACTTCCAAACGAGGTGGGAATTTTCTATTTGCCGGATTTCCGCGACGGTTGTGGATTTATCATGTGTGTAAATCACTAAATAATAATGATCATTGCGATGCCAATCAATGAAAATAAAATAATACGAAGTGTCAGTGTCTAGCCTCGTTACTTTATAGCCAGCGACTACCTTTTTATGATTTGTCCATTGATGAAATTTCCTTAGTGAATCGTTATCTGTGTCTAACTTGTTGATCGCATAATTAGCTGGGTCATGTGCATCGATTAAATGGCTAAGAAAGGTCGCCTGTTCTTTTTCCATCCACTTAGCTCCTTACAGTTGTTTTTAAATAGTATACACGGAATTGAAGCCTATTTGTCTTGAAATTGAAACTAAACCGAAACCTCCTGTAAAAATTACTTTGCTAAAATAGGGACTTATAAGCAAAGGATGAAACGAATAGTATAAA
>DATFAH010000159.1:0-2159 GCA_035254805.1 Caryophanales bacterium
ATAAAACTTACACCATACATTTCACGATTGCATTCAATAACATAAAGGACCAGCCTGATGAATTTTGCGATATTAAGAGGTGAGTATAAGCAGTGGAGAATGAATTTATTGAACGGAATTTTTTAAAATTCTATATTGGAAATAGACAGTTGCACTGCCATATTGATGCACTTCATGCCACAGCCCCAAAAGCTGACCTCTTTACAGAGGAAATTGTAGAAAAAGTTTTAGAAAATACGAATTGTTCTGGTATTATCAGTAAAATTTCAAGGACAGTAGCAGATTTAAATCGAAAGCCAAATGGGCAAAATGATGAAGCAATAATACAATATCGAAGAATTGTTAAAAGCATTCTTCGATATCTAGGAATTCTCGATATGAAAACAGGTACACTCACCCAACCATATCTTCATTTATCCATCCATGGGATGAAAGATGTCTATTACGGACCAAATGCGATCGAAATAGGAACCTTTAATGGAAAATCATGTTCATTAAAAATGTCAGAATGGTTTCTAGAAAAAATAAAAGTTAGATCAAAAGAAGTGATACCGAAAATAGAGATTATTTTTAATAATAAATTTGACGGCGATGAATCGATCATTTTTCATCGTTTAGGAGATCAGAAAGCCTATGGTGGTTATGGTGACCATTTTCATACATTTCAAATTGAAATTGCACGAACTCTCCGTGAAAATTATTTAAGTGAAATAGTTGAGATACTTTCAAATGTAATAAACGATTTCCGAAAAATGGCATTAATTTAGGGGACATCCAATTTTGCGATATCCCCTAGTATATTATTGTCCAACAATTTTTTTAACATATTTCGGCAAAACGAAAGAGGCTAGTAATACCTCTTGATCGATATATTGAGTATCTTTATCTAATAGTCGATTAAGATCTGCTTTTAGCGGATCCCATTTTTTTGAAGCTAATGTAAAACTCCAAAGGCCACACGGGAATAAAGGAATGTTAACTAAATAGGTTCTAACAATTGGAAAATATCCCTTCAAATTTTTTACTGTCTTTTCTAAGGTTAAATGATTATAAAATGGGGAACCTGATTGAAAAACAGCCACACCTTCTTCTGTTAGACAATCATAAACAAGCTTGTAAAAGTCCTGGTTAAAAAGTTTTGCTGCAGGACCAACAGGGTCTGATCGGTCGATAATAAGAACATCATACCTCTCCTTTGTTTCTTGAATCCAATTCATTCCATCCATGTGGATCATTTGAAACCTTGGCTCATTTTTATAAACGGAGTCTGGCGTTAACCATTTCCGACAAGCTTCTGTTACATAAGGATCGATCTCAATTACATCGATTTTTTGAATTTCCGAATACTTCATAGCCTCCCGTGCAGGTCCGCAGTCTCCACCTCCAATCATTGCCACTTTCTTAGGTTTAGGGTGGGTAATAATCGGAATATGACTGATCATTTCATTATACATATACCCCTCTTTCATTGAATTTTGCGGTGTTCCATCTAGTACAAGCATTTTTCCAAATCCTTTTGTATCAACAATACTAATTTGTTGAAACGGAGATTGCTCATAATATAAAACAGATTTTATTTTGTACCATTTTTCAATCCTCGCCCCTGCAACAAAGTTTCGAATCCATATGACCCCATCTTCATCTCGCTTAAATCCATAAAAATCTTGATGTTCAGACATTTTTTCACCTTCAGTTACAAAATTGTTAGATCAATATATTGTATGAAATAATGCCAAGCCTTGATATTCTCAATCACATAATTGTGCTTTTTTACGGGGGATCGGTATTATGGAATAGAAGAAATAGCAACAAAAACGACAGCAGAGAGTCAAGATGTTTTTGCTGCTATTTAAGAACAGATGGTTTCAATGCAAGAAATAGCCGCTTCTGCTTCTGCTTCCTCACTTGCGAATATGGCAGAAGAACTTCAGGATTCAATAAGGAAATTTATAATATAGACGAGATCGACATATAGAGAATGAAAGAAAAAAACTAAGGCATTCACCTAATCATGAGGTAAATGCCTTAGTTTTCTAATAAATTAAGGTTCAGCTAAATAATTTCTACACGAAAATGAGGTTTTTCTACATAACTTTGTGTTTTTTCTACACAGATCTACCACTTTTCTACACAGATCTACCACTTTTCTACATAAAAAT
>DATFAH010000160.1:0-13405 GCA_035254805.1 Caryophanales bacterium
GGAAAGAAAACGAATCTTGAATATGGTGAAGGAAAGAAAACTAACGGTTGACGAAGCATTGAATTTACTTGAACTGTTGGAGTCAGGATTACAAAAACAAGATGGTGAGTTTTCGACAACCGTCCATTTTGAAGAAGCGAAAAAAGAAGATACTGTCCACCAAAAGGTTCATTCAGCGAAGGATAAACTTTTTGATTTTGTCGATACCGCTTTTAAAAAGATTAAGGATTTAGATTTAAATTTTGGCCAATCTATCGAAATTTCGCATATTTTCCATCATACGGATGTCTTTTTAAAGGATATGGATATAGATGTAGCGAATGGTTCGGTGAAAATGGTCCCATGGGATCAAAAGGATGTACGAATTGAATGTCAGGCAAAGGTATATCGAGTGGAAAATCAAGACCAGGCCCGGCAAAATTTTTTAAAGGACGTTCATTTTACGATTGAGGGCGGAAAAATGCGATTCCATATCCAGCAAAAATGGATGAAGGTGGATGCGGTTATTTTTGTGCCACAGATCGACTATGATCGGGTTCGCGCTAGAATCTTTAATGGTCCGATTTCAGGGGAAAAATTACATGCTGCCGATTTGAAAGTGAAGGCAGCGAATGGGAAAATGAACTTGTCTGAATTAGTCGGCAAGAAAATGGAAGCAGAGACGGTTAATGGGCATATTCACATCGTGAATAGTCAGTTTGATGAAATAGAGGCGGAAACAATCAATGGCCCGATTCAGCTTGGTGGTCATTTCCAAAAGGTAGAGATGCAATCATTCAACGGAGATTTGTCTGCCAGCCTTAGTGGAAATCGCTGTGAAAATCTACTGGCTAAAGCAACGACCGGCAGTATCGATGTTTACATTCCAGATGGAATTGCCGTTAGCGGGGAATTGAAAACCAATTTTGGCAGCTTTAATGTCCTGCTTGATGGAATTCAAATAATGGAAGAGAAAAATGAGATGATCCAAAAGCTGCTTCGGTTTAAATCAGATCAACCAAGTCTAAATCTTTCGGCTGATACGAAAACAGGATCCGTTACCGTACACAAATTAGATGGAGTTAAATAGGAGGATTTTTAATAAAAAAATGGATACGATCACTTACAAATAGAAAGCTGGCGGGGGTTCTAGGCGGTCCCTCCGAAGTGGTCGGCGTGGAAGCAAAAACTTTGCGAATTCTTTTTCTGATTCTATTGCTCTTTACAGTTTTTTTCCCAATGGGTATTCTATATATCATTTTCGCTTTTATTTTACCGAATGAACAGAGGCTTATAAAATGAAATGGCTCTTCGGAATCCTCATCAATGCAATCACACTTGAAATCACTGATTCGCTAATGGGGCCTGCGTTTGAGATCTCAAATTTTGGGATGGCTATTATAGCTGCGATCATTATGTCAGTTGTCAATTTAGTCGTTCAAAAAATGATTTTCGAACAAAAATAGCGCAGAAATCTGCGCTATTTTTGTTCGAATGTAATGAATGCATCAAAGCCACTTGATTTTAATTTTTTTGTGAGTTCTTCGGCATTGGCAAGATCTTGAAAGACACCAACCTGAACTTTATATAACCCAGATATTTGGGCAGGTGGTTTTGATACTTTTTCAACTAAATGGTATTGTTCTGCGATCCCTTTGACGATCGCTTCCGCACATTTTTTTTGAAAGTCTTCTGTACGCATAAGGCCTGCTTCTTTTTGATTCGTCATAAAGCCGCATTCAACAAGAATAGCGGTCATTTTTGTTTCTCTTAAAACGTGAAAATTAGCTGTTTTGATTCCGCGATTTCGTAAACTAGTTAACGTGATCAAGTGGCTTTGAACTTTTTGAGCTAGTTCAGTGGCTTCCTTTGGTTTTGAGGTATACGTGTAAGTTTCGATTCCACCAGCATCATTCCACGTTTCTCCATAGGCATTTGCATGGATGGATACATAAGCATTTACCTTCAGATTGTTGGCAGCATTTGTCCGGTTTGTTAATGGAACATCGAGTGTATCTGAATGGGCAAAATAAACAGTCACATTTTCATACGTTTCAAGTACATTTTTAGCAAAAGCCGCAACTTTTCTACTGAATTCGTATTCTCTCATTCCATCTGGAGAGCGTTTTCCTGTCGTGTTGTAGCCATGCCCTGCATCAAGCATTATTTTCATTGAATCATCTCCTTTGTCAATTCATTTCATTACTATAATATGGAAAAAAACAAAAAAGGGACATGGTCAAAGATAATAAAAATCATGAGTGATGGACGTTCAAACTTTTGGATCTAGTGCAAAAGATGCTAAAATAAGAAGTAATGCCTCATCCAACTAGGAAAGTTTAAAGGAGGAGCTCTTTTGCCTAAAGTACGTACGAAAGATATTTTGAAAAAATTTGATCTCGAATTGATTAGTGGCGAAGAAGGAATAGACCGTTCGATTATCACGAGTGACTTATCCCGGCCTGGAATTGAAATGGCTGGCTATTTTAAGTATTATCCAAGTGATCGGATCCAGTTATTGGGGAAAACAGAACTGTCTTTTTTTAGTGAGCTGGGAGATTCGGATCGTTCTTCAAGAATGGAGCGATTATGTACAGACATCACACCTGCGTTTATTGTCACGCGTGGTTTAGATATTCCAGATGAATTGATTGAAGCATCAGAAAAGGAGTCTGTCCCGGTATTGCGTACGCAGATTAAGACATCTAGCTTTTCCAGCCGGTTGACAAACTATTTGGAGAGCAAGCTTGCCCCAACAACAGCTGCGCATGGTGTTTTAGTAGATATATATGGTGTCGGAGTTTTAATTATTGGGAAAAGCGGTGTCGGTAAAAGTGAAACGGCATTGGAGCTAGTGAAACGAGGTCATCGTCTTGTGGCTGACGACTGTGTAGAAATTCATCAGACGGATCACGATACATTAGTGGGAACCTCACCAGAATTAATTGAACATTTATTGGAAATTCGCGGTTTAGGGATTATCAATGTGATGACCCTCTTTGGGGCCGGGGCGGTTCGCAGCAATAAAAAGATTTCCCTCGTAATCAATTTAGAAATTTGGGATGCGAAAAGACAATACGACCGTCTGGGATTAGATGAGGAAAAAATGAAAATTATTGATACAGAGATTCAAAAGCTTACCATTCCGGTTCGTCCTGGACGAAATCTTGCAGTTATTATTGAAGTGGCAGCGATGAATTTCCGATTAAAACGGATGGGTGTGAATGCAGCTCAGCAATTTACGGAGCGCCTCACAGATGTGATTGAAGAAGGCGAGCAAGAGGATGGAGAATAAAACAAAAAGTTAGTGAGGAGATATGAGTATGAATGAAAATATTCAACCACTTGATCCAATAGCCTTTACACTTGGGCCTATTCAAGTGCATTGGTATGGGATTATTATTGGCGCAGGTTTAGCACTAGCCCTATATTTAGCTATAAGAGAAGGAAATCGCCGTGGTTTGCCAAAGGAAACATTTGTTGATTTAATGATATGGGCCATTCCAATCGCAATCATTTCAGCACGGATTTATTATGTGATTTTCGAATGGGGATATTATTCAAAACATCCCGGGGAAATTCCACAAATATGGAATGGTGGGATTGCGATCCATGGTGCCTTAATCGGCTCGGTTCTCACCGTTTACTTTTTTGCAAAAGCAAGAGAAATTTCCTTCTGGAAGATCGTGGATATTGCAGCACCAAGCCTTATTCTTGGACAGGCGATCGGCCGCTGGGGAAATTTCATGAATCAAGAGGCACATGGTGGAGAAGTAAGCCGTTCGTTCCTTGAAAACCTGCATTTGCCTGATTTTATTATTAATCAAATGTACATTGATGGTTCTTATTACCACCCAACTTTTTTATATGAATCTGTATGGGATTTTGCAGGGGTGATTTTATTAATGTCCCTTCGCCGTGTTAACCTTCGTCGTGGAGAGCTCTTTTTATCCTATTTGATTTGGTATTCGATTGGCCGCTTTTTCGTAGAAGGAATGCGCACAGACAGTCTTATGCTAACGGCAAATCTTCGGATGGCACAAATGATTTCCATTGCATTAGTCATCGGGGCAATAATCATTCTTTTTTACCGGAGAAAAATTTCCAACGCACATTATTTAGACCAAAGTAATTAGAAAGGCTCTATGCTGCGTTTCGGTGATATCATCACATTTTTCGGTGATAAAATGAAATTTCCGGTGATATCATCATCATTTTCGGTGATATCATCATTTTTGACGAAAAATGGAGAGCATGTTAAGAAAGGAAGCTTCGTATGACAACGAAAATTACGACCATCCTTTTTGATTTGGATGGGACACTGATCGATACAAACGATCTAATCATCGCGTCTTTTTTACACACCTTTGAAAAATTTTATCCAGGAAAATATAACCGTGAGGATGTTCTTCCATTTATCGGGCCATCCTTGAAGGAGTCGTTTGGAGGAATTGACCCTGAACGAGCCGAGGAAATGACCCGTGTGTATCGGACATATAATCTTGCCAACCATGATTTACTTATAAAGGAATTTGATGGTGTATTAGAAACGATGCAAAGTTTAAAAGAGAACGGCTTTAATATTGCCATTGTTTCAACCAAAATTTATGCAACGGTGTTACTGGGGCTAAAAGTAACAAAGTTGGACAGCTTTTTTGATGTGATTGTTGCATTGGATCATGTCACGAAGGAGAAGCCAGATCCTGAGCCGATTTATCTTGCGCTTGAACAACTTGGTTCAACGCCTGAAGAAACGATCATGGTTGGTGATAACTATCATGACATTTTAGCCGGAAAAAATGCTGGTACGAAAACGGCTGGTGTCGCTTGGTCAGCAAAAGGAAGAGACTATATTGCAAAATATGAACCAGATTATCTTTTGGAAAATATGAAGGATCTTTTAACCATTCTCGGAGTGTGATCAAATGCGAAAAACGACCCGGTTTCCGGTTGAAGGGGCGAACTCCTTATGGCATGTCTACAAAACAGTCCCATTTTGGAAGGTTGTTAAAAATTTTATTGTGATCCAATTAGCCCGCTATACTCCTTTTTTAGGAATGAAGAACTGGCTATATCGGCAATTTTTACGAATGAAGGTGGGGGAGCATACCTCGTTTGCCTTAATGGTGATGCTGGATGTGATGTTTCCCGAAAAAATCAGTGTCGGTCGGAATACGGTTATTGGCTACAATACCACGATCCTTGCCCATGAATACTTAATCAAGGAATACCGACTTGGCCCTGTCGTCATCGGTGATGAAGTCATGATCGGCGCCAATTCAACCATTCTCCCGGGTATTACGATTGGTGACGGGGCGATTGTATCAGCCGGAACGCTTGTACATAAGGATGTTCTTCCTGGGCATTTCGTTGGTGGAAATCCGATGAGAGTGATTTATACGAAAGAAGAAATGGAAGCAAGGCAAGTAGATGATCCGATTTATGGAAAGTAAAAGAGGTGTGGAAGTCTGATCAAAAGTGGTCAGGCTTTTATTTTTTATTTGGTTAAAATAATAATTGACGCTATGCCTATTTGAGAGTAAAATACAACTAACTTTAATTTACTACCATATTAGCGAACTAAAGCATTTTGAAAATAAAGGATGAATGTGATGAGCCGTTTGTTTATGTTTGAGAAGCCTCTTGGTATGCGGGATACCCTTCCAGAATTATATGAAAAAAAGCATTTTGTTCGCTCTTTAATGGAAGAAGTGATTAAACAATGGGGGTATACTTTTATTGAAACTCCTACTCTTGAATATTATGAGACCGTTGGAGCTGCATCTGCTATTTTGGATCAACAGCTTTTTAAATTGCTTGACCGTGAAGGACATACACTCGTTTTAAGACCAGATATGACAGCACCGATTGCAAGGGTAGCTGCTTCAAAACTTTTAAAGGATGACTTCCCCCTTCGCATCGCTTATTTGGCGAACGTTTTCCGGGCTCAGCAGCGGGAAGGTGGAAGACCAGCAGAATTTGAACAAATCGGGATCGAATGTATTAATGATGACACGATTTCAAGTGATGGTGAAGTCATTGCCTTAATGGTTTCTTCCTTAAAACAGGCAGGCTTAGAGCATTTTCAAATTTCAATCGGACATATCGCCTTTGTTCAGGAATTGCTTTTGCAAATATTAGGAACGGAAGAACGGGCCAATGTGTTGCGGAAATTTTTATATGAAAAAAATTATGTTGGCTATAAAGAGCATGTGAATTCCTTAGCTCTTTCTTCGATTGATAAGCAAAGATTATTGGATTTCCTTGATCTTCGCGGCGGTGAGGAAGTGATTGAAAAAGCATTGGACATTGTCGAAAATGAACGCGGTAAGGAAGCCATTTTACAACTGAAGGAATTATGGGATGTCGTGAACGACTACGGGGAACAGGATCAGATAAAATTTGATTTTACTATTGTCAGCCATATGAGCTACTACACAGGCGTGCTTTTTGAGGTTTATGCGGGGAATGTTGGATTCCCGATCGGAAATGGCGGCAGATACGGCTTACTTGAGAAGTTCGGGAAAACAGCGAGTGCGACGGGCTTTGCCGTTCGGGTCGATCGACTTTTAGAAGCACTAGGTGAAATGAAAGGAGCCGCACCTGTTCAGTGTATTATTTTCAGCCAAGAGCGAAGAAAGGAAGCATTTAAGCTTGCTAAGACGATGCACGAAAAAGAGATAAGAGTGGTTCTTCAAGACATTAACGGTGTGAAAAATCTTGATGCCTATACACATAAGTTTAAAAACACGACTTATCTCTTAGGAAAGGAGCCGGCTAATGACTAATTGGTTAACGATTGCGATGCCAAAAGGGCGGATTTTTGAGGAAGCAGCAGAATTGCTGCGCAAGGCCGGATACAAACTGCCGCCAGAATTTGATGAAAACCGAAAATTGATTATTGATGTCGAGTCAGAAGGTCTAAGATTTATTTTAGCCAAACCGATGGATGTTCCGACCTATGTCGAGCATGGGGTTGCGGATTTAGGAATTGCCGGGAAAGATGTCACGCTTGAGGAGGAGCGGGATGTGTATGAGCTCCTTGATTTACAGATCAGCCATTGTTATTTAGCAGTTGCCGGCATGCCTGGTACAAATATGAATGATGTGGCCCCAAAAGTGGCGACGAAATATCCGAATGTGGCAGCAGCCTATTTTCGGGAGCAAGGGGAACAGGTTGAAATCATTAAGTTAAATGGCTCGATTGAGCTTGCGCCGATGATTGGCTTGTCCGACAGGATTGTTGATATCGTATCCACGGGCAGAACCTTGGTTGAAAATGGACTAGTGGAATATGAACGAATTATCGATGTGACTTCCCGTTTGATCGTAAATCCCGTTAGTTACCGGATAAAAGATGAACCCATATCTGAGCTTGTTGCAAGATTAAGCAAAGTGGTTGCCTGGGAGGGACGATAGATGAAAATTTTACAGGTAAATGAAACTATTTCGATTAAGCGCTCGATCGAATCAGGAACAGCTGAACAACTTGAGGTTGTGAAAAAAATTATCGCGGATGTGCGTGAACGCGGCGATGAAGCATTACGGGAATACACGGAAAAATATGACCAGGTTCCTATAGATACATTTTTAGTAAGTGAAAAGGAAATTGAGAATGCCTATTCTATGGTGGATTGTGAATTTATTTCAATCGTACGGGAAGCCGCCGAGAATATCCGGACTTTCCACGAAAAACAACTTCGTCCTTCTTGGATGACAACCGAAGAAAATGGTACGATCCTTGGGCAAAAAATAACCCCCCTCGATTCAGTCGGAGTTTATGTTCCTGGTGGTACCGCTGCTTACCCATCATCCGTTTTAATGAATGTCGTTCCTGCGAAAGTTGCCGGAGTTGAGAGGATAGTGATGGTTTCTCCACCGGGGAAGGATGGTCGGCTGCCTGCAGCTGTTTTAGTTGCTGCGAAGGAAGCTGGCGTAAAGGAGATTTATAAAGTGGGCGGTGCGCAGGCAATTGCTGCACTTGCTTATGGCACAGAAAGCATTGTCGGGGTGGATAAAATTACCGGCCCGGGAAATATTTTTGTTGCTTTAGCTAAAAAAGAGGTATTTGGTGATGTGGCCATTGATATGATTGCTGGTCCAAGTGAGATTGCGGTTTTAGCTGATGATACTGCATTTGCGGATGAAGTGGCGGCAGATCTATTATCACAGGCAGAGCATGATCCAAGGGCTTGCAGTGTGTTAGTGACCCCTTCTATGTCGCTTGCGGAAAAAGTAGCTGAAGAGGTAGAAAAGCAGCTTGCGTTGTTGCCTAGAAGGGAAATTGCTGTGGCTTCGATTCGGGATTACGGTGCGATTTATGTGACTCGGAGTTTAGATGAGGCTTGTGAAACAGTGAATAAACTGGCACCGGAGCATTTAGAAATAATCGTGGAAAATGCAATGGAGATGTTGGGGAAAATTCGCCATGCCGGAGCGATTTTTATCGGGCGATACAGTTCTGAACCTGTCGGCGATTATTTTGCTGGACCTAACCATGTATTACCAACAAATGGGACAGCGCGATTCTCCAGCCCATTGAACGTTGATGACTTTCAGAAAAAATCGAGTGTGATTTTATATAGCAAAAAGGCCTTAATGGAAAATAGTGGTAAAATCGCTGAATTTGCCCGGATGGAAGGATTGGAAGCACATGCTCGGGCAATTGAAACTCGGCTGAGAAACGTGTGATTTTTCAATATAATGTCTAAATGGCCAATCTCGACAAAAAAGTGTCCAAATCTTACAAAAAAATGGCCAAAACATCCTAATAAGTGGCAAAACTTTTTATGGGCAAAATCTTAAAGTGGAATTTTCGTATAAAACCTGAATCACGCGGATAAATCACTAAAACTGGCGGATAAAACAGGAATTCCCGCGGATAAAATGGAAAATCTCGCGGATAAATCTCTAAAACCCGCGGATAAAACGAAGAATCGCACCGAAAAATTCTCACAGGAAAGCTTCAGGAGGTATTCTAATGGAAAGATCAGCAAGTGTTGAGCGAAAAACGAATGAAACACAAATTAAATTAACTTTATCGATAGATGGGGGAGGCGAGTCCAATATCCAAACAGGTGTCCCATTCATGACCCATATGCTTGATTTATTCACAAAACACGGGCAATTTAATCTTACTATCGACGCACAAGGGGATACCGAGGTGGATGATCACCATACAACAGAGGATATTGGAATTTGTTTAGGACAGGCCCTCCGAAAAGCACTCGGAGACAAAAAAGGCATCAAACGCTATGGAAATTCGTTTGTTCCGATGGATGAAGCCCTCGCACAGGTTGTCGTGGATTTAAGCAATCGGCCGCACCTCGAAATGCGGGCAGAATTCCCAGGGCAAAAGGTCGGAACGTTTGATACTGAACTGGTCCATGAATTCCTCTGGAAGCTTGCCCTTGAAGCAAGAATGAACCTTCACGTAATTGTTCATTATGGAAAAAATACACACCATATGATTGAAGCGGTTTTTAAAGCGTTAGGAAGAGCGTTAGATGAAGCGACCACGATTGACCCACGTGTTAAGGGGGTTCCTTCCACGAAAGGAATGTTATAAATGATCGGAATTGTCGATTATGGAATGGGTAATTTATTTAGTGTCAGTAAGGCGCTCGAAAGATTGGGTGCAGATTACTTTATCTCTAGTAAAAAAGAAGAATTACTGGCAGCGGATGGGATGATTCTCCCTGGAGTGGGGGCGTTTCGTGATGCGATGGCACGATTACAGGCTGATACTGTAAAAGAATTTGCCGAATCAGGAAAACCGCTTCTCGGGATTTGCCTCGGTATGCAGCTTCTTTTTGAAGAAAGTGAAGAAAATGGCCCAACAAAAGGATTAGGTCTTCTACCTGGTTCGGTGAAACGGTTTCCGGGCCAAACCTACAAGGTACCACACATGGGCTGGAACAAACTCAAATTTGTAAAATCATCACCATTATTAGAAAATGTCGAGGATGATTTTGTCTATTTCGTGCATTCCTATTATGTAGATGCCAAACAATCCGATGTTCTCCTAGCAAAAACAAGCTACAATGAAGAGGTTTCTGCGATCGTCGGCAAAAATAATATTTTTGGGATGCAATTTCACCCTGAAAAAAGCAGCAAGCTTGGCATGGCCCTGTTAAATAATTTTTTACAAATGGTTGAAGAAAGGAAGGCAGCACAATGAGCTTAATGATTTATCCGGCAATCGATATGAAGAGCGGAAAATGTGTACGCCTTTTGCAAGGGGATTACGACAAAGAAACGATATATGGTGATTCACCGTTTGAAATGGCAAAGCAGTTTGCTTCAGATGGAGCAGAGTGGATTCATATGGTGGACTTGGATGGCGCTAAGGACGGAAAACGGGTGAATGATCAGTTTGTCATTCAGGCTGCCAAAGAACTAAAAGTGAAGATTCAAATCGGTGGTGGAATTCGTTCGGAAGTGGACATTCTTCATTACCTTGAAAATGGAGTCGCAAGAGTGATAATTGGTAGTATTGCCGTATCAAATCCAGAGTTTGCGATTGAAATGATCCGAAAATACGGCAGCCAAATTGTAGTTGGCATTGATGCGAAAAATGGCTTTGTGGCGACACATGGCTGGCTGGATACGTCAAAAGTGCGGGCAATTGACCTTGGCAAGCGCTTTGCTGATGCAGGGGCTGAAACGTTTATTTTTACCGATATTGCAACAGATGGTACCTTAACTGGACCGAATATTATGGCCGTTTGTGAAATGGCAGAAATCACCGGGAAATATGTGATCGCTTCTGGCGGTGTCAGCAGTCTTGATGATTTAAAAGTCCTAAAAGCAAAAGGAATTCAAGGAGCCATTGTGGGCAAAGCCCTTTATGAAAACCGCTTTACGTTAAAGGAGGCATTGGAATTATGCTAACGAAACGGATTATTCCTTGCCTTGATGTGAAGGAAGGCAGAGTAGTAAAAGGGATTCAATTTGTGGAACTTCGCGATGCGGGAGATCCAGTTGAATTGGCGCGCTTTTACGATGAGCAAGGGGCAGATGAGCTTGTTTTTTTAGATATCTCGGCTTCCCATGAAGGAAGAAAAACAATGATTGAAGTAGTGAAATCTGTTGCATCAGAGCTTGCGATTCCGTTCACAGTTGGTGGTGGAATCAATTCGCTTGAGGATATGAAAAGAATCCTGCGGGCTGGGGCTGATAAGGTGTCCTTGAATACAGCTGCTGTCCTCAATCCTTTAGTCATAAAAGAAGGAGCAGATTTCTTCGGATCACAATGCATTGTGGTCGCCATTGATGCCAAGTTTGATGATGAGTGGGGAACATGGCGAGTGTACACTCATGGTGGTCGCAAACCGACTGATAAAAAAGTGGTGGATTGGGCGAAGGAAGCAAGAGAGCTTGGAGCGGGCGAAATTTTATTAACGAGTATGGATCGTGACGGGGAAAAAGATGGATTTGACCTAGAACTGACTAGAGCCGTTAGTGAAGCCGTATCGATTCCGGTTATTGCCTCTGGTGGAGCTGGAAATGCAGAACATTTTGCCGAAGCCTTTTTAAACGGAAAGGCAGATGCCGCTCTTGCTGCTTCGATTTTTCACTATAAAGAAACATCTGTTCATGAAGTAAAAAGCTACCTGAAGGAAAAGGGAGTGCTGGTGCGATGAATCTAAAATTCGATGAAAAAGGACTCATTCCGGCCATTGTTCAGGATTCCAGCACAAAAGAAGTCTTAACTCTCGCCTATATGAATGAGGAGTCGCTGGCAAAAACACTGGAAACAAAGGAAACCTGGTTTTGGAGCCGTTCTAGGCAAGAGCTTTGGCATAAAGGAGCAACAAGCGGGAATACACAGACAGTCGTGGAGATGAAGCTTGATTGTGACCAGGATGCATTGGTGGTTCTTGTCAATCCTAAAGGGCCAGCCTGTCATACGGGTTCGATTAGTTGTTTTACGAAAGGGGTTATCTAAAATGGTTGAATACGAAATTCTGAAAAAGCTTGAACAAGTGATTATTGATCGGGAAAAAGAGCGGCCAGAAGGAGCCTATACCACTTATCTTTTTGAAAAAGGTGTCGATAAAATTCTGAAAAAGGTCGGGGAAGAAGCGGCTGAAGTCATAATAGCGGCGAAGAATCGGGATCCGGAAGAGTTGAAGTGGGAGGCTGCCGATTTGCTTTATCACTTGATCGTCCTATTGGTAGAACAAGGGCTTCCGTTTACAGAGGTTCTTAAAACACTCGAAGAGCGTCATAATAAAAAATAGCTTAAAACCCGGTTCCCAGCTGTGGGAATTGGGTTTTTTATCGATCGAAAAGATTTGTTTCGATTTTTATACGAAATTTAAAGTTTTTATACGAAGATCGGCAAGTTTTATACGAAAAATCTAGTTTTTATACGAAAAAAGAGTTTTTTATTCGAAAAAAGAGTTTTTTATTCAAAAAAAGAGTTTTTTATACGAAAAAGAGCAATTTTTATCCGAACGAGGATTTTTTCGACAAAGATCCACGCGTTTTATTCGAAGATCGGCAAGTTTTATACGAAGAATCCAGTTTTTATACAAAAAAAGAGTTTTTTATTCGAAAAATCCAGTTTTTATACGAAAAATCCAGTTTTTATACGAAAAATAAGTTTTTTATACGAACGAGGATTTCTCAACGAAAATCCACGCGTTTTACACGGAAAAAACTACTTTTAAACGAGAGTATAATTTTTCCTACTAAAAGCACAATTCTGATCCCCTTCTCCCCTTACTTCAACATGTGATATACTACTATAGTTATGTTTATAGAAAGATGGAGGACTTCATGGGTAAAGATTTGAATGCAAGAAAGAAAATGGGGAAGGTACTTTCGTTTCTTCCAACAGGGGAATATTATTTCACGAAGGGCTTAAGGGCTTACAATCGACGTGATTTTATAAAAGCAAAAAAATATCTTCAGCGTGCGATGCAGCTTGAGCCGGGCGAACCAATGATTACGTACCAGCTAGCCATTATTCAGGCAGAGCTTGGCGAGTATGAACATTCCAATCGACTCTTGCATCTCATCCTTGAAGAACTTGACGAAGAAATGGCGGAATGCCATTATTTTTTAGCGAATAATTATGCTCATATGGGCTTTTTTAAAGATGCTTATGAACATGCCAAACTATATTTGCAGTTGGATCAAGATGGTGAATTTACCGAGGATACCGAGGATTTATTAGAAGTATTAACAGTCGAATCAGAAGAAATGGATGAAGACCTTTATGAACAGGATGACTTGATGGTCAAGCAGGAACGGGCCAGGGAACTATTAGAATCTGGCTATTTTCCAAAAGCGATTGAACTTCTTAATGAAGTGATCAAGGAATATCCGGAGTATTGGTCAGCGTATAATAATTTAGCTCTTGCTTATTTTTACTTAGGGGAATCCAAAAAAGCAGAAAGCATTTTAATGGATGTTT